>JAGREB010000150.1 GCA_020446775.1 Paracoccaceae bacterium | reverse complement strand
TCGGGCATGAACATTGTGTCGCCGACAAAAGCCGCGTCTTCGATGACGTAGACGATACACGCCGGCGTATGCCCCGGCGTATGCATGACGCGGCCATTCAGTTCGCCGATCTTGAAGGTATCGCCGTCTTTGAACAGGCGATCGAATTGGCGCCCGTCGATGGCGAATTCAGGACCAAGATTGAAAATCTTCGTAAACGCTTTTTGGACGTCGGTGATGTGCGCGCCGATCGCGACCTGCCCGCCCAGCTTTTCCTTCAAGTACACCGACGCGGTCAGATGGTCCGCATGAGCGTGCGTTTCGAGAATCCATGCGACCTTTAGCTTTTCCGCCTGGACGTATGCGATCACTTGGTCCGCCGCGGTATGCGCCGTGCGGCCGGATGCGGGATCGAAATCGAGTACGGAATCGATGATTGCGCACGCTTTCGTCGCGGGATCCGATACGACATATGTCACCGTGAAGGTGGGTTCGTCGAAAAACGCTTTCACAATCGGTGTCATTGACGGTCTTTCATAACAAATCGTTCACACTGGTCCTCGGTTGCGCGCGGCCTTGGGCATACAAGCACGTTCGAGCGATACGTTATCCATTGTCGATATAAGTTGCACTCTGACTTGAATCAATCTGCCCGCGCGGCTATTCGGCCGCCGATTTCTTGACCGCGCCACCCGCCCTCTCGGCCTTGTGCTTTTCGATTTGCGCTTGCGTCGCCTGCTGGTGGGACGCCTTGAAATCTTTCTGCCGTTCCCGGGTCCACGCATATGACATTTCACGGCCGGCATTGCTGTTTTGGAATTTCGGAAACACGTATTGCGCCACAAGTTCGTAGCTACGCAGCTTGTTCGCGAACGTCGTCCAATTGGCGTCGGTAATAAGATACGTCCCGAAACCGCCCGACGCTTTTTGCAACATCTCGATCTGTTTGACGGCGTCGTCCGGCGTGCCGATGACGGCACGTCCCGTCTCGATCAAAAATTGCGCCGGATCGCCTTTGCGGTCGGGCGGCACCATCGGCAGGACCGCAACGTCTTCGAAGTATTGAACCCAATCGTCGATCGCATACTGCACGTCGGCGAGCGCCTTCTCGCGGGTTTCGGCGACGTGAATCAATCCGACCATGCGCCAATCCTTGCGATCGAGCGTATGCCCGTGCGCCTTACCCATCTCGACCGCAATGTCCCAATTGGCCGACGCCGCCGCGCGCGCTTCCGGCGTGGTTGCCGACAGCGACATCAAACCGGTGCCGAATTTTCCGGCGGCGCGCGGCCCCGAGGGCGAAATCATGCACGCTGTCGCGACCTCGATGTCCTGGCCGCCGAACGGCCTGAGCTGAAGCCGCGCATCCTTGAGTTCGAACCAATCGGCTTTCAGGGTCACGGCCTCGCCGCGGAACAGTTTAAGAATACACGCGAGCGCCGTCTCCATCATGTCGCGTTGCTTTGCGGTCTCGATCCCCATCATCTTGGCGTCCGAGACAAGCGCCCCGGGGCCTGCGCCGAACATGGCGCGGCCGCGCGTCATGTGATGCAGTTGCATGATGCGGTCGGCAAGAATTAGCGGATGATGATAGGGCAGCGAGTTGACGCCGGTCCCGAGCCTGATGTGCTTGGTACGCTCGGCGACCGCGGCGATCACCAACTCCGGCGAGGCGATCAACTCGGTGCCGGCCGAGTGATGTTCGCCGATCCAGGCCTCATCGTAAGCCCATTTGTCGAGGTGGACGATCAGGTCCATATCGCGCTCAATCGCCAGCGTCGGGTTTTCGCGCACCGGATGAATCGGCGGAATAAACGTTCCAAACCTTAAGTAGGACATGGCGGCATCCTCCCCACGCGGTCAGTTTGGCAGAGGGATCACGGGCCGCCAAGCCAGCGCAATGGGATTAATGTATTGATTTCACGAGAGAAAACGAACCCGCGCCCAGCGCATGGCAGGTCTGCGCGCGCGAATGCATCCAAATGCTTGGATCGCGCGTTGGAATAAGGTCGGCTCGAAACGAACCGCCCGCGCACCGGACCCGTTTAGGCCCGGAACACCGCCCGGAGGTCGCCATGAAATCAGGCACCGACACATCCAAGCTTCCCAATTCCGCAAACGGCGCACGACCGGCGCCATCCCTCGACGACCGCAACGAGGTGACGGAACCCGTGCTGCCGGCACGCAAACCGAAATCCGGCCTGTTTCCGACAGGACTGTCGCGCGCCATCGTGTTGGCGGCCCTGCTCGGATGCGCGACCTGGGGCTCGGTCCAGTTTGTAGTCGGCCGGTATGATTTGGTCGCGTCGAGCAATGTCGAGAATAATTACGTGTATCGTATCGACCGCGTTAGCGGTGCTGTAAGCCTGTGCTCGTCATTGGGATGCACGGTCGTTCCGGACCGCGCGCCGCCAAAATAAGATCGATCATGCGTCGCGCCGAGCCCAGACACTTCAATCGGCAACTCGGCGCGATGACATACACGATGACATCGATGGAGACCGCTAACGTGTACGGAACGCACGGGCTTTGCGTTCAATCGAACGAAGGATCGCGGCATTAATTGCGCCATTGTTGGCTTCCAGGTACCCCCAGCGTTCCTGCTTTTCGGGCGGAATGCTGTCGGTGATCTGAAACGTTCCGTTCATCTCGAACACGACGATGTCGCCGTTTTCCGCCATCGCAAAATCGAGCACGCCGAGATCGAGACCACTGGCCGCAAACATCTCGCGCACGCGCCCGTCCCAGGGGTGATCGGTTTGGGCCAGGAACTCCCGTTCTGCAGCGATCAGGTCGTCACGCCCGACCATATCGGCGCGCGCCTCACCGGTAATGTTCCATTGGCGCGCGGCAATAAGATGGCGCTTGAAAATGGTACGATCGGCGTAGACGTAGCGATATTTGCGGAACAAACCGTCGGCCGAAGAAAAATCGACGAAGTCGGTCACCAGCACATCGACCGTGGCTTTCGATTCACTGGGCTGCGGACGCGCGCCGTCGCGTTTGATCAATCCCGCGCTGCCGTGCGAACCGGGCGGCCGCAACAAGACGGGCCACTCGTGACCGGCAGAGGCAATGTGTTCGTCAAGCCCTGCACGCGTGCCGCGATAGCGCGTGGTCAACGGCACCACGACGCCTTGAATACCTTTCAGGGTCTCTGCCAGCGACAACCGCGACGTCTTGAGCGACGACGCAATGTCGTTGACGATAAAGACGCCTTGCTGGCGGGCGAAGGAGCCAAGCCAATCGAGCGAGCGGGCGCAGACCAGCGCGTCGGACATCAAGTTGACGATCACATCGGGACGCTCGATACGCTGTTCGCCGCCGCGTCCGACATAGAGCGTGTCGGCCTGCCAACCCTTGGCGCGGCACGCCGGGGCGATATTCGCCAGCACCGAGGAACCGAAATAGACCGGCGCAGCTTTAGGCGACGACCGCTTTGGCCGCGGCACAACGGCGGCGACTTCAGGATCGATCCGTCCAATGGCGACCAATACGCGCATCAGGCCCGCCCTTGACGTGCGAAGAGATCCTGCGCCTTTTCCGTGGCGTCCGACAAAGAACCCGGAGGGCGCGTCTTGAATGTGAATGTCTGACCGAAGCACGTCAGCGCCCAAAGACTTGTCGTAGGTTCGATCACCGCCAACCCCATGGCGGCATACTTGCGGGCGAACGGCGCGTATTCGGCGCGCTCGACGCCGGCATAGATTCCCCGCCGTCCGCGCGCCAACACGTCGCCGCAGGCCGCCGCTGCCAGAACCCATTGCAATCCGTGTCCGCGATGGACCGGCGCCACCCACGCGTTATAGAGCAACGTCAACGCGGGCGGCGGCACCACGTCGCAGCCGATCCAATCAATGTGGCGCGCTTGATCGGTACACCACATCTCGGCGGCGATTTCATTTGCCGCGCATTTTACAACGATACAACGGTCGCCCTCGGAAAGCCGCTGCCGGGCGGTCGTTGCCGCGACGCCACCGGTCCATTTCGCGTCCGGCGGTCCGGGACCGGCGACGACTTCGACGGCAAATCCTTCGGGCAGAGCCATCATTGGCGGAATGCCCGTGCCGGCCCAAGGCGTCGCCGTTAGATCCGCTGTCACGAGAACCAATTCACGGATCATTCGCCGGCGTGCACCGGTAGGGCGTTGCCGGCATCCGCACGGCGTCGCGCGCGCGCAGCTTGCAATAGTTCCTGGCGCCGCCCGGCGATTTCAGGGTGCTCACGGATCACGGCCTCGATCGGCCCATCGAGTCCCCATGCAACGTTCAGATAAGCTGCACGAAACAACGATGCGAGCGCGCGATTGACCGGCTGCCAAAAACTTGCAGCGGCGGCGCGCAGGGTGTCGGCCAGCAGATCGTCGAAACGGCAATGGCGCGCTTCGTCGCGCGCATGGGCGACAAACACACTGCGGAAAACGGAATCCGTATTTGCATCGGCGTTGTAGCGTTGCCCGATATCGACCGCATAAGTCTCGAACGCAGCGACGATCCGTGTCCAAAACGCAAAAGTGACCGGCTGAAATCGGGCGAGCGCCGCACCGGCACGGACACTGAACGGCGGCGCGAACGCATCGGCTGCGAAGGCTGCGCGGAGGTCGACGTTTCGGGCTGCGGCAAGAATCGCCGAAAAACTTTCGATGTGACGATGCTCATCGGCGGTGAATGAGCGCAGGGCATCGCCCGCGCCTTCTTGTTCGATAACCTGCCGGTCACAAAGCCAATCGAGCGGCGCCAGGATCAAACGTTGCTCGATCCATATGAACTCGGCGAGAAGCTGACAGGCATAGGCGTGGTTATATGTGAGCCGCTGCGGCGCGGTGAGCGACTGCCACTGCGCGGTATCATGAAGCGGCAAAAGGCTGTCGGGACACCAGGCGCGCATCGGATCGGGCAAACCAGCATCGGCGACCAGAGCTGGCGTCAATACCGTAGGGCGCACAAGCGCTGCGGCGCGCGCCCATGCGCCTGAATTAACCGCTAAAGGTGCCGTGTTCATGAGTGGTCCGTCCTGCGGGCATACTTTAGTACGCCCGGCTTCGGAAATCACCCGGCGGCGGCGCTCGAAATCGGATCCGCGTACCCGGCCGAGCCCATGCGATACGTGCGCAGGCGTTCCGGATCCTGCTGGATCGCCTTGAACATCTCGATCGATTCGGCAACCACCGCCGGGTCATGGCTGTCATAGGCTTGGCCACGCGCGTGATTGTCCGCGAGCACCTTGTCGATGGCGGGCTTGACACCGCTTTCATAGGCGCGAAGCCGTTTCGCGACGGTTTCCGGGTCCGCGATCTCCTTGGGGTCGGGAAGCAGGTTCACCAATTTGTCCAGGCAGCGAATGGCAACGTTCATGCCCTGCCCGCGCGCGGGATGCATGGCGTGGCACGCATCGCCGACCAGTACGGCGTTGCCGCGCACCCATTTGTGGGTATTGAGAAGCTTGACGGGATAGAAGCCTCCGACCTCGAGATCGAGCGCCTCAAGTTCGGGCGCGAGTTTCGCGACGGCGGCCTTGCGCATTTTGAGCGTCGCGGTTTTCCAAAAAGCGATATCGGCCTTGCGGATCGTGGTGCCGACCTTCCAGCCGCCGAATGCGCGCGGAATGCGGCTGATCGAACCGTTGGGCCCGAGGAACGAAGTCAGCGTATTGCGCGGATCGTCGTCCGACGGCAATCGCGGACCGAACAATGCGACGATGGGATTGTCGTACTCGTGTTCGTCATAGGTGAAACCGAGCGCCTCGCGCGCGCGCGAGGTACGCCCATCGGCGCCGACCGCCAAGCGCGGCACAATGGTGACCGTGTCGCCGGGCGCGAACCCTTCCGGCGCGGGCGCGTCCTGGGAAAGATTGATCGTGAGACTCCGCACGCCTTCGGGACCGACGTCGTATTCGCGGGCGCGCGCCGGACGGAACAAAACGTAATTCGGGTTTTCGGCCGCAAGCTTGAGAAATGTTTCACCCAGCAGTTCGTGATGCAAATAAATGTAATACGGGTGCGGAATCGGCAGCGTGCTGTAATCAACGTCCAGTAGCGGCGCGCCGGTCTCGGTCACATAGAGCGCGGCATGACGCTTTTCCGCGCCGGCCGCCCAGAACGCCGGTAACGCCCCCCAGCGGTCAAGGATATCGGCCACCACGCATTGGAAGTGATCGCCGCGCGCGGTATCGAGCGGACGGTCGGACATCTCGACCTGGACCACCGAATAGCCCCGGTCGCGCAGCGCACAGGCCAGCGCCGAACCGGCGATCCCTGCGCCGGCAATGAGAATATCGCAGGAGAGGTTTTTTTGGGTCACAGGGCACTCGTGTGTTGACGTGTTTATGGCTCAGTCAACGTGAGTCGCCGCGCGGGGTCAAGCCTTAGCGCAATTGCCGCTGTGACGCATTCTCGACCCGGCTGCGGAAGCGGGTCCGCGCGAGCCAGAACTTCTTTCGGCCGCACGTGATATTGAATTTCGCCCTGACACGCTCCACAACTGTAACCGGGCATCTCGTTGGCGGAGCGCATCATGGCTTGGGTCTATCTGGTCGTCGCCGGCCTGCTCGAGGTCGTGTGGGCGTACTACATGAAACAATCGGCGGGATTTTCGAAACTCGCGCCGAGCATCGCGACCATCGTTGCCATGTTGGCAAGCTTCGCGCTCTTGGCGGCCGCCATGAAAACATTACCGCTGGGCACCGCCTATACCATCTGGACGGGGATCGGCGCGGCCGGAGCGTTCGTGGTCGGCATCGTTGTGCTCGGCGAACAGGCGTCCGCTCTTCGCGTGGCAAGTGCGGCGCTGATCGTCGTGGGATTGATCGGCTTGAAGTTGAGCGAGACCTGAAAAACGAAAACCCCGCCGAAGCGGGGTTTTGTTTCTGGATGCGTCGAGTTGTTTATGCGAGCCGGCGTCGTGCGCCCAGTCCGAGGAGACCGAGACCCAATAGCGCCAGCGCGCCGGGGGCAGGAACATTTGCACTTGGATTTGCACTCCCGCCTTCAAGATAAGCTTCGATATTTTCGATGACGGGGATACGGGCGGCAATCGAAAACCAATTTACGTCCATCATAAGCGTAAGCCGGCCGCCGGAGACCAGGTCGCCGCTATCCCAGACACCGCCGACCGCAACGTTCCCTGCGCCCGTGACCAGGATGTTCGGATCCGGCAGCAGACCGAGGCCCGCCATTCCGCCGGAAGCGCTCGGTACCCAAGTGGTCAGGCCGGCGGTGACGCCACCTGCCGCGTTCGGGTTGAAGTTATAAGGCCCGCCAATATCGCCTTGATCCCCAACCGTGATGCCGCCGCCAATGACGACACCGTTCACGAAATCTTGCAGTGAATCGTTGAGGACTTCGCAGCAGGGCCGCTCGCCGGTGAGATGGATGCCGCCGCCCGAGGCCAGAAAGCCAGAGAGCTGACCCTGTTCTCCGGCGGTCAGCGGCGCGAACGCGCCGACATGCCAAATGGTGTCGAAGCCCGAAAGATCGGACGCGAGGGTTGCCGAATTGGTGACCGTGTGTCCCATCGCGGCCAAATCGCTCGCGAGGGTGTTCCTGCTGGACGAGTAATCGCCAAACACAAGAATCGCGGCTGCATTCGCCGCCGATCCCCACGCACAAATGACGAACGCCGCGCCCAACAGTTTGATCGTTTTCAACATTTCGAGGTCTCCCGACAATGCGTTGCGTCCTGACACATGCAAGATTCGTGCCGAAATTTGAAAATTGTTATATTTCAATATGTTAAATTAAGTTCGGCACAGAAATTGAACCGAAGTGTAAAGAATCCTGACGCCGGGAGACGGCGATGCGTTTCACTTTCGACGATGCGAATGATCTAATATATTGATAAATAAAGATTTTTTGTCGACCGCGCCGATGTAAAGAATCCTGACACTTCACGAGCACGGGAATGGCCGCTTTTGCTTCAACGAAACCGTTGGTCCCGGTCATTTGATTTAGATGAAACATCGGTAGCGGCGCGGTCCATCTGGTGCGCCCCTCTTCATGGTCTTCGGCAGAGAAGAGGCGCATAATTTCGCCCATCGGGCATTCTTTAAAGCCCGGCTTCAAACACTTTGGGCACTCCGGGGTGGACGTGTGCGCGCATCCGCCCCGCGCGTCGGGAAGGAGATCGATCGTGAAAACCAATACCAAGACAGCGCCAGCCGATTTCGGCCGCGCCGCGTATACCTCGGGCTACATCAAGGCGAATGCCGATCAGGCTGTCCTCCTCGGCAACCCGGTCATCGACAACATGATGTCGGCGATGATCGCGATGAGCGCGGAAATGTGGGCGCAGACCAAGCGGGCGCGTATCGTCGAAGCGCTGCTAGAGGAACACGGACGCGTCACCGAAGAGATGATCGAATCCTTCGTGCCGAGTGCCGCGCAGGAAGCCAAATGGACCGCCGAACGCGACCGTTTCATCAAACGCACTTTCGGCGCGTTCGCGATCAACGGCGGGCCCGTCACGCCGTTCGCGCAGAGCTGATGACCCCGGACACGAAGGAGACATGACCATGTTTGACCGTCGCTCCCTGTTCGGTGCCGCCGCTGCTGCAGCGTCGTTCATCGGCACCGCCGTATCCGGCCGCAAAGCTTCGGCGAAGATTCCCGGCAACAAGGATGTCGAGCCGCGCGGTGCGATCGGCCGTTTCGAACGCTTGCCGACGCAAAATCTCGACGGCGTACAGGACTTTCTGACCGGCTTTCGCGGGTGGGTGAATGCCGACCTCCGGCGCGCCGCCATGGCCCGGGCCAGAGAAGTCCTCAAGGCCAATGGCATCGATCCCAATTCCGAAATGCCGATCAAAGACGTCGTCGCATTGTTGGAAAACGACCCGATCCTGGCCACCAGCACCCGGACGTGGCTATCGACCCAGCAGATGATGTGGTCGACGCTTCAGGACGAATTCCATGCCAACGCCGACAAGTATCTGGCTGAAATGGAAGCGACCGACAACGCCGGGCCGGGATCGCTCGAGCTCAACCCCGACATGGAGATTCCCGATTACACCGCCCACGAAATCCACATCCAACCGGGCGGGTATGTGGGCGATCCGTTTGCCGGCCACATTTATCTCTACGGCACGGCGAACTTCTTCACCGGGCGCAACTATCAGGACGAAATTCAGAAAGAGTACGCCAAGGTGTTGCCCACGCCCGCGGACGGAAACGTCCGCCGCGTTCTCGACCAGGGGTGCAGCTGCGGCCAAGCCGCGGTCGCAATCAAGGAACGCTTCCCCGACGCGGACGTCTGGGGCATCGACGTTGGCGGACCGATGGTCCGCTTCGCCCATATGCGCGCGGTCGACCTCGGCATCGCGGTCAACTTCGCCCAGCGCTTGGCCGAGGACAGCAAGTTCCCCGACAATCACTTCGACATCGTCACCAACAACATCATGTTCCATGAAGTGACGGCGGAAAAAGCGAAAGAGATCATCAAAGAATCGTTCCGTGTGCTGCGTCCGGGCGGCGTCTTCTACCCGATCGACTTCTACACCGGCGCGCCAGCGCCCAAAGATGCATATGGCCTCTATCGCCAGTGGTGGGACCACCGTTGGAACAACGAAGTCTGGCGTCTTGAATACGCCAATCTCGATTTCTTCGGCGCCATGCGTGAAGCAGGCTTCGAGGTCAATGAGAAAGGTCCTGCGGCCGGACGCGCGCGCTACAACGTCGTCGGCACCAAGCCAGCCTGATCTCGTGGCGGGCCACGGGCAATGAAATCGCACCGCCGGCCCGCCACACTCCGGCCAATCGTATCATTCGCATGTCGCGGTCTGCGCGAATAGCGTCGCGGGCGGCATTGGCCGTAACCGTGATGTTTGTGCTGTTTGGAACTCTGTTTCCGTTCCGGTTTGTCGCCGACGTCGGAGCGGCGGACGTATTGACGCGGTTTGGCGAATCATTCGCGACGTCGCCTAAGAAAGCCGACGTCATCATCAATATTGTTCTGTTTGCGCCGATCGGATTCTTTCTCGCTTTGGCATTGCCGCCAGAGCGTTCCTCGTCTTCCAGAGCGATTTCAGCCACCCTTTTGGGATGCGCGTTGTCGGTGTGCATCGAATCAGCGCAGGCGATGACGCTATGGCGCTTCACGAGTGGTTTTGACGTCATTGCAAACACGGTCGGAACCGCGTGTGGCGCCGCGCTCTTCGCATGCCTTGTCAGAAAATCACGGCTCACGCGCACCCAAAAGGCATCCGAAACCTCGTCGTGATTCGAATCGATCCGGGCAGTGCCGACAGACCAGCAAACGGGTGCTTGGAAATGCCCTTGAACGGGATTGAATCTTGCATCAATCCCCGGTAACTGCGTAAAGCGCCGAGTACGATACGGGTCAATCGGCGAAGCGCCGCAGCAAAGCGACTTCAAGAGTGTCGGACGGAAAATGCAGATTCCTGATCCTGAGTGGTCGCGCGAATTGACGGCAGTCCGCGATTCCGAAGCGCGTAAAGCGGTTCAGAAATTTTGGGACCATTGGCTGAAACTTCCGCGTCCCCCGGGCCAAATCGCCCCTCATCTGCGCGCTTTTCTCGACGCGCCGGAACCGGCGCTTCAGCCGCGGGTCGCGTTGCTTGATATCGTTCCGCCGGACAAGATCATCGTTCGCCTTCATTCCTCGGCGCGGGAAAACAGTTTGGGCCAGGCCATCACCGGAACCAATGTGCTCGATATTTGTTTGGCGGAAGACCGGGATCGGTTGTGGAAAGCCGCCCACGAAGTCGTCACCCGGCCATGCGGCTGGATGACGGAAAGCGTCGTGACCGGCGCGTCTGGCGTCGCCGCGCGTTATTTGGCGATCAATCTTCCGCTCATGCACGATGGCGGTACGTTGGTGATGGCCAACTATTCGGTCGCATTGGAAAACGGTGAAACCGCCGGCGAGCGCGGTAGCGTCGCCGGCGTCGGCCCGGGTCAATGGGTCGACCTCGGCGCGGGGACCCCAAAGTTTTAGACCGCCGGCCGAGGCAGCCCGACCGCCGTCTAACCCTCGGATAACGAATACTTTCCATCGGCAAAGCGCATCGAACGCAGTCTACGAACACGGCTTGCATAGAGAAGCGGTCGGGCAGACACTACTTACCTTACGATGTCCGGGTGGCTGAACCCCCCGCATCGAGTTCAGGCGTGAAAGTGTATTGGTAGCCGCGCTGCCTGCACGAGCGCAGCGACGGCCAAGGCAAAGGAGGGTGCCATGAGAATTCGGCACGCCGCGGCCTGCGCAATTTTCATGTTCCTTGTCGCAGACCTAGGTTCGACGCCGGCACAAGCCGTCGATGTGACCAATAAAAGCGGCCAAACCGTGAAAATTACCGTGACTTCTGCGGACGGGCAGAAGTCCGTCACCATACGCGCAGGCGAGACGCTCACCGCCGTTTGCGATGCGTGCACAATCGAGAATGACAGCGGCACAAAGCGCGACGCTTCCGGTGGTCAGATGGTGACCCTGGCGGGGTCATTGTTGCTGGTCAGCGGCCAGCCTTAAAACGAGCCGCTCAATTTTTCTCGGGCAGCGCGAAGGCGACGATTGCGTCGCTGAGCGCGGTCCCGGCGCGGAAATTACCGCCGGCGGCGATGACGACGAATTGCCGTCCGTTAGCCGCATAGGTGACCGGGACTGCCATGCCGGGCGCCGGCAACTTGGCATGCCAAAGTTCCTTGCCGGTCGCGATATCGATGGCACGGAATTTCTCGTCCATGGTCGCACCAATAAAGACCAATCCGCCGCCGGTCACCATCGGTCCACCGATATTGGGCGAACCCCAGCCCCAGCTGTAGGGAATGGTGATGCCGTATTTCTTCACCGAGCCGAGCGGAATCCTCCACTTCGTCTTGCCGCTCGACATGTCGATCGCGGTCAACGTGCCCCATGGTGTGGGTGAGCAGGGAATCCCCAGCGGCGACATGAAGACCTCGCCGACGACGCGGTATGGCGTGCCGATCAACGGCCGCGTCAAGTAGTCGACGCCGGGAAAGTTTTTGTCGTCGGCATCGCTTTCCTTCGCCACGAATTTCAAGCGCGTGGCCAGGTTCTCGGCTTTGACGACCAGTGTGTTCGAATCGGGATCGAACGCCGCACCGCCCCAGTTTCCGCCGCCCAAGGCCGATGGGAATAGCAGCGAGCCTTGCATGCTCGGCGGTGTGTACATGCCCTCGTAACGCATCTTGTCGAACTCGCCCTGGCACCAAGCTTTATCGAGCGGCGTCAAGCCGAACAGCTTCTCGCGGTCGATCTGCTGACCGGCGAACGCATCGATGCCGACCGGCACCGGTTGAGTCGGCGACGAATTTTCACCCGGGACATCGGATTGCGGCACCGGGCGTTCTTCGACCGGGAAGATCGGCGTTCCGGTATCGCGGTCGAGCACATAGAGCCAGCCCATCTTGGTTTGTTGAACCGCGACGTCGACGCGCCGGTTATCCTTCTCGATATTGATCAAGAGCGGATGGCCGATGAGATCGTAGTCGAACATGTCATGGTGAACGGTTTGGAAGTGCCACACCACTTCGCCGGTTTCAGCCGACAGCGCGACCGTCGCATCCGAATAAGGGATATCG
>JAGREB010000149.1 GCA_020446775.1 Paracoccaceae bacterium | reverse complement strand
GGCGCGACCGATCCGGCCAAGGCCGCCGAAGGAACCGTGCGTAAGTCGTTCGCGGAATCGATCGAAGCCAATTCCGCACATGGCTCTGACTCGGCGGACAACGCCAAGATCGAAATCTCGTTTTTCTTCTCCGGCATCGAAATCGTCGGCTGAGAATGCCGTCGGGCCGCGCATGGGCGGGTGCGGGCACGCTATGACGGCCTTGCCGGACCGCCCGCGCTTGGCCTTCATGGCCTCCCACAACGGTTCGAACATGCGTGCGATCGTGGCGGCGTGCCGCGACGGTACGCTGTCGGCCGATCCGGTCTTGTTGGTCAGTAACAACCGCGAGTGCGGCGCCATGGCGTGGGCAGCCGATCACGGGCTCACGACGGCGCATCTCAGTGCCAAGGTCACCGGTTCGGAGGATGCGCTCGACGTTGCGATTGCGGAATGTTTGACGGCGCACCGGATCGATCTGGTCGTATTAGCAGGGTACATGCGCAAGCTTGGCCCCCGCACCATTGCCGGATTTCCAAACCGCATCCTCAACGTCCATCCGGCCCTGCTGCCGAAATTCGGCGGTCGGGGCATGTACGGCAATTTCGTTCATGAAGCGGTTTTGAGCGCAGGCGATAGCGTGTCCGGGGCGACCATCCACATTGTCGATGGCGAATACGATCACGGCGCCATCGTTGCGCAAGCCGAAGTCCCGGTCGAGGCCGGTGACACGCCCGAAACGCTGGCGGCGCGCGTGCAAGCCAAAGAACGCGAATTATTTCCGGAAACGTTGCGGCAAATCGTTGCCCGCACCATCGATCTCGATACGCCGGCTAAGCGCCCCAGCGCGCCAGATTAAGCATCTCGACCCGCGATCCGTCGGTGTGAGGCACGATTTGCCCGATTTCGCTCACGCTTTCGCCGTGTTCCGCCAATAAGCGTTTGGCTTCGGCTGCCTTGTCGGGCGCACACACGACGATCATGCCGATCCCGCAATTGAAAGTTCGGGCCATTTCCATATGCGGCACGTTTCCGGCGTTCGCCAACCACGACATCATTGGCGGCAACGCGATTTCGGCGGCATCGACCGAAGCGCCAAGACCTTCGGGCAGAACCCGGGGGATGTTGTCGATGAACCCGCCGCCCGTGATATGGGCGAGGGCTTTCACGGTTCCGGCGCGGATCGCCGCAAGGCAACTGCGCACGTAAATCCGCGTCGGCGCCAGCAACGCTTCACCCAGGGTCAGATGTGGCGCGAACGGCGCCTTGTCGGCGTAGGCGACGCCGCTGACATCCACGACCTTGCGCACCAGCGAATAGCCGTTCGAATGGAAACCCGACGACGCCAGACCAAGGATAACGTCGCCCGCCGCAACGTCGGTTCCCGTCAACGCTTGTCCGCGTTCGACCGCGCCGACTGCGAAACCGGCAAGGTCATAGTGTCCGCGGCCGTAGAGGCCCGGCATTTCCGCCGTCTCCCCACCGATCAACGCGCAGTCGGCTTGCTTGCAGCCTTCTGCGACGCCCGCGACCACTTCCTTGGCCGATTCAAGTTCGAGTTTTCCGGTCGCGAAATAATCGAGGAAGAACAGCGGCTGCGCGCCTTGGACGACAAGGTCGTTGACCGACATGGCGACAAGGTCGATCCCGATGCCGAAATGCCGTCCTGCCGCCTGAGCGACCAGCAGTTTCGTCCCCACGCCGTCGGTCGATGCCACCAGAATCGGGTCTTTGAAACCGGCCGCTTTGGGGTCGAAATAGGCGCCAAACCCGCCCAACGCCACATCCGCGCCGGGACGCGAAGTGCTCTTGGCCAAGGGTTTGATAATGTCGACCAGCGCATTGCCCGCATCGATGTCGACCCCGGCGTCTTTGTAGGTTAAACCATTGCGAGGATGAGACATTTATGGACTCGGGTAGAATGACACGGGGGACGCGCCGGGTGAGCGCTGGCACCATACTCAAAGCGCCGCCGTTGGCAAGCGCGACCGGCGCACGCGGTTTTCGCGCCGTAGCGCTTGTCGGATTGATGTTGGGAACCGCGCCGGCGTCGCCCGGTTGGGCTCAATCGATCAGTGTAGAGCCGATAGATGCGGAAGTGATCGGTGTAGAAACGATCGGTGCAGGGGCCTCGCGGGCCGATCCCATCGGCGATCTCATTTCGGCGGTTTCCGCGCCGGTGCAGGCACCTATCGCCGTGGCGGCCGACCCGTTCCGGATCGCCGACGTTGCGGTCGATGTTACGGCAGCGAACGCCGTCAACGCCCGCGAACGTGGTCTGGTCCAAGGACGCCTCGACGCTTTCGATCGCCTGTTGGATCGGATTGTGCCGCAAGAATCGCGCGCTGCGATGCCGCTGCCGTCGCAATCCCAGATCATCGACATGGTGCAGGAATTTTCGGTGGCCAATGAGCGGAGTTCCGCGGTGCGTTATCTCGCGGACCTGAACGTCAAATTCAATCCCATCGCGGTGCGAAGTTATTTGGGCGGGGCGCAGGTTCCGTTCACGGAACTTTACAGCCGCCCCATGGTCATGGTGACCGTCCTTCAACAAGATCCGTTTTCGCTGCCGTTGTTGTGGAGCGATCCCGATCCTTGGGCCAACGCGATTGCCCGGCAATTACCGCGCGATGGATTGGTCCCGATGCTCGTTCCATATGCCGACCTCACCGATTTCGCGTTACTCAACATCGATCAGGTGTTGTCGTCCGATTTCGACGCGCTAATGCGGTTCGCCAACCGCTATCAGGCCGGTGGTGTGATTATCGCATTGGCCGCGCGGACGATTGAATCGCCGGACGCATTTCAAGTCACGCTTAAGGAACTGAGAAGCGCGGGATCGAGTTTCGAAACCACGCTTCCGCCTGCCGGTTCCGGTGCGGCGACGATCCAAGACGCGCTCGACGCTGCCGCCGCCGCGGCGGTGATCCAGATCGAAGAGAACTGGAAGCGGCGCAATATGATCCAAGCCGGAATCGCGGGCGAAATCGTCGCCATGGCCAATGTCGCGTCCCTGCCGGACTGGGTCAAATTGAAATCCCAAATCGAGCAGGTGCCATTGGTCAGCCGCGTCGATCTTCAAGCGATGACGCGCACGCGTGTCCAAATGGCTATCAGCCATGCCGGGACCGTCGATCAACTTCGCTCGGCGCTCGCGCTGCAAAGCATGGATCTCGGCACCGTCGATGGCTTGTGGACGATTGGACCTGCGCGCGCCGCCGTGATCGGTTTGGCGCCCGGGACGGCGCCGCGCGGTCCTGACGCGCCTCGCGTCCCCGATATGTCAGAGATGTCATTGCAATCGACGCAGATGGATCCGCAGTGAGGTCGGTTTAGCTTCGGTCAATTACGTGCCCCAAGAATCAATCAAGAAATACCGTGGCTCCACAACGGCAACTCGTCCTTGACCTCTCTTTGCGGCCGGCGTTGGGGCGTGACGATTTTTTTGTCGGGCCAGGAAATGCCGCCGCCGTGGCGTGGATCGATCGCTGGCCCGATTGGCCGGCCAATGCAATTGCCATTCATGGACCGCCGGGGTGCGGCAAAACGCATTTGGTTCACGTCTTCGCGCAAAAGGCCGACGCGCTGATCTTACCCGCGCAAGGTCTGTCGAAAGATGCCCTTGCCGAACATCTCGCTTCGCCGCGGCCGATCGCGCTCGAAGATTGCGACCGCGCCGTAGACGAGCGCGCAATCCTTCATCTGTTCAACGATGCGCGTGAGAAGAAGCGAAACATCCTATTGACGGGTTCGCTACCGCCCGCGCGTTGGCCGTTGGCCCTTCCCGACCTGCGGTCTCGCGTGGCGGCGATTCCCGCCGCCGAAATCGCGCTGCCCGACGATCAATTGTTCGAAGCGGTTATCATTAAACTTTTTGCCGACCGGCAATTGATGATCACGCCGGATGTCGTTGGATTTCTGGTGCGGCGGATCGACCGCAGTTTCGAAACCGCGCGCCGGATCGTTGCTGCCGCGGATTCCTATTCGCTGTCGGGCAAGCGTCCGATCACGATTCCGCTGCTCAAGGAATTGTTGCCGGCTTAAGACGTGACGCCCACGTCGCGGGGTCTGATCATCTGATTCAATCGGCCACGGCCCGGTTTGACGCCGCTCCAATCGTCAATGTCGAAAACCAACTCGCACAACGTCCCGGTCGGGAATTTTTTCTCGAGCTTGGCGCGCAACCGTTTCTTGCCTCGTTCTTCGTGGGACATCAGCGCCAAGGCCAATTCGTGAAAACCGGGATTGTGGCCGATGATGACGACGCTCTTGTACCGGGATGGGAGCTTGCGAACGAATTCCAACAGGTCGTCGGCCGCGGCCAAATAGAGTTGGCGGCGAAAGGTGAGGGGAGGTGCGCCGAACGCGGAGTGGACAACTTGCAGGGTCTCCCGCGCGCGCCGTGCGGTCGAACAAAAAATTCGCTCGACCTTGGGCGGCGAGCGTTTGAGGTGATTAGCCAGCGCTTTGGCGCCTCTTAGGCCGCGCGGCGATAGCACGCGGCCGTGATCGGGCGCGTCAACGTCGCCCCAGTCCGACTTCGCGTGGCGCAGCAAATAAAGATGACGTGTCATGGTTGAGAGATGTGGTCCGAATGGCTCGCGGTCAAGCGTTGTTCATTACCTAATTTGGCTTCGTGTGGCCTAAATTGTTTTGTTACAAATCAATGATTTTTCGACAGAATATACCGGAAAGTGCATATTACAGGTTACCTAGCCTATAGTGGTTTCGGAATCTATTTCGGAAAAGTTCGATGGTCACGCCAGCCGAAACATCGCTGCAATCGAATCGGGTCGATCCGCGAATCGATGTCGATTTGGACGGTTTGCCCGCGGGTGAGCGTTTCATCAATCGCGAGCTTTCGTGGCTGGCCTTCAACACGCGCGTGTTGGAAGAAGCGCGCAATCCGCGTCACCCGTTGCTCGAACGGGTACGCTTTCTCAGCATATCTGCGTCCAACCTCGACGAATTTTACATGGTGCGCGTCGCAGGGCTGAAAGGTCAGGTCGATGCGGGGGTCAATCAACCGTCGGCCGACGGATTAAAACCACAGGAACAGCTCGACGCCATCAATCTCCATGTGCGCGATCTGTTCAAACTCCAGGACTCGATCTGGATTGAACTGCGCGCGTTACTCGCCGAAGAGGGAATCATTGTCGTCGACCCGGAAAAATTGACCGCCGACGATCGCAATTGGCTCGAACGGCGGTTCATGGACCACATTTTTCCGGTTCTCACCCCGCTTGCAATCGACCCGGCGCACCCGTTCCCATTCATTCCGAACCTTTCGCACGCGCTGGTTCTGCAATTGATCAGAGTCACGGACGCGGAATCGATGCGCGCGGTCGTGCTTATTCCGCCTCAGATCGAGAGGTTCGTGCGTCTGAACGGGTCCGGGACGCGCTTCATCCTGATGGAGCAGGTCGTTGAGTTGCATAGCGACCAGCTTTTCCCCGGGTACAAGGTTCAAAGCACCGGGCACTTCCGGGTAATTCGCGATTCCGAAATGGAAGTCGATGAAGAAGCGCAAGATCTGGTTTTGAGTTTCGAATCCGCATTGAAGCGCCGCCGGCTCGGGACCTGCATCCGTTTGGCGATTGCCGGGAAAATGGCATCCGATCAGGTCAAGATGATTTGCGACGAAATGCAGGTGGCGCCCACCGATACGTTCCAAATCGACGGCATGATCGGTCAAACGGATTTGCGGCAACTGATTCTTGATTCGCGGCCCGATCTCCTGTTCCCGCCCTACAACGCGCGCTTCCCGGAGCGGATTCGTGATTTCGGCGGCGATTGTTTTGCGGCGATCCGGCAAAAGGACATCGTCGTTCACCATCCTTACGAATCGTTCGACGTCGTCGTGCAATTTCTGCGCCAAGCGGCGCGCGACCCGAACGTGCTCTCGATCAAACAAACGCTGTACCGCACCAGTAAGGATTCGCCGATCGTACGCGCGTTGATCGAAGCGGCTGAGGCCGGTAAGTCAGTCACCGCGATGGTGGAGCTCAAGGCGCGCTTCGA
>JAGREB010000148.1 GCA_020446775.1 Paracoccaceae bacterium | reverse complement strand
GACTACGACCGTGAGAAGCTGCAAGAGCGTTTGGCTAAGCTCGCGGGTGGCGTCGCGGTGATCCGCGTCGGCGGCGCGACCGAAGTCGAAGTGAAAGAAAAGAAGGACCGCGTTGACGACGCTCTTCACGCCACCCGCGCTGCGGTGGAAGAGGGCATCGTTCCGGGCGGTGGCGTCGCCCTGGTCCGCACTGCTTCGCGGCTCAACAAGGTCGACACCGAGAACGACGACCAGCGCGTGGGCGTCGATATCGTCCGCCGTGCGCTCAGCCAGCCGCTGCGTCAGATCGCCGAAAACGCCGGTGAAGATGGCGCCGTGGTTGCCGGCAAGGTGGCCGAGAACAAGGACGCCAACACCGGTTACGACGCGCAAAGCCACAAGTACGTGGACATGATCAAGGCCGGTATCGTCGATCCGACCAAGGTCGTCCGCGTCGCTCTGCAGGATGCATCGTCGGTCGCGGGTTTGCTTATCACCACCGAAGCGATGGTGGCCGAGCTGCCCAAGAAAGACGAACCGCCGATGGCGCCTCCGGGCGGCGGCGGTATGGACTTCTAAAACCAGTCCATTCGACTGTTTCGACAAAGAGCGCCGCGGGCAACCGCGGCGCTTCTTTTTTTGCGAAAGCGCGGATTCATTTTTATCCTCTTGCCTTCGAACGCTCGCAATTTGTCATCGCCCGATTTATTTGGGCGATCCATGTATTCGATCAATCCGCAATGTGTGGCGGCCATGGACCACCCGAACAAGTCGGGTGGTGACGTTCAAAGGGAACCGATGGGGCACAACGTTCTTGACGATCGTCAGCGCGGGCGGCACTCGACGGGCAAATCCTGCAGCCGCTGGTAAAGCCGCCGCTGCCGCCACACCGGCCACCAATCGTAGAGCGCCAGTTCCAGCGGCCGCCACATCGCCACCCATCCCATGATCAGTAAACCTTCGGCGACGATGGCCTCGACCGTATCCAAAGGCGCGTCCAATTGGATGAACACGCGCCGCCCGGCTAGGCACAGGAACAGAAATGCCGCCCCGATCACGAACGACAGCGCACCGGTTTTTCGCAACCGCCTGACGTCCTGATCGATCACCCAGGCGCGATAGGCATAGTAATTGCGGATCGCCTCGGCCAACCCCTTACCGTCGGCCGTGGTAACTTCGTCCTCGGGCAGGTGAACCACCAGTTTAACGCGGGCGTTGCCGCCGATTTCCCGCATCGCCGCGACGATGTAGCCGTCCACCTCGGGATCGAGATCCTTGTGCCGGAACGGCGCCGGGTCCAGGCCGCTGAACAGCTGCGAGACCGAACTTGCCGTCACATCGATGACTTTGGCGCCGTCTTCGACACGATAATGGCTGACGGTGCCGCCGCCCGGACCGGCAGGCGCGGTCGGCGAGGTGTCGAATTCGGGCCGGTCTGGAACGGTTGTCATTCGTCCTGCGATCTGTACATTTCGGCGGTCCCGGCGGCGGTGCGCCAGATACCGCGCCTGGATACCGTCGCCATATTAGCGGATTTGCACACTGATGCCGATCAAACCGACGCCATCGTTTTGGAAAGTGGTTGGACTGCTGGCGCTTTTGTCGCTGGCGCCGGTATCGATCTATATGCTGTACACGCGTACCGGCGGGCTCGCGTCCAAGAACGAAATGGCGTTTCAGAAGAACCTCCGTTACGCGCTGATGCGCGGTAACGACGCCATCGACCTGGCGCCGCTGACGCCCTGGCCGTGGCAGACCGTATGCGCGTTCGACGCCCAGGTCGGCGAGGCGGATATGAACGCCATCCTCGGTTTCGACTACGAGCACTACGACGAACTTCACTGGCTCGGCCGCCGCGACCACTGGACATTGCTGTTCATCGACAGCGAGCGCGAAGTGAGTTGGGGCGCGGCCAGGCCTGTCGTGCCTGTGCGTATCTCGCGCCCCGAATTGGCCAATGTTGAGTTTCCGGAAGGTTCAATCGGCGTCTGCGCGCCGCGCGACAGTGGACGCTTCACGGTCACGCGCCACGATGCGCCGGTGGGAACCTCTCCGGTGACCGTAAGGCTCGAGGTTTACCCGCCTTCCAAGCCGGTGCCGTGATCCCGTATCGCCGGTTACCGCCCCAGGAACCCCTTTATCGCGCCGATGGCATCGGCGATGCCGACGCGTTCATAGGGCGCGTCGGCGGGGAAGGCACCTTTAAGGCGGCTCGGCATCATCGGATCGAGCAACACGAACACGCCGCGGTCGGTGTTGCGCCGGATCAATCGCCCGAATGCCTGCTTTAGGCGCAAACGCGTGACGGCGTCGTCATAGGTGCGCTTGCCGAAAAAGGTGCGACGCGCCTTGTGCAAGATGTCGGGGCGCGGCCACGGCACGCGGTCGAACACGACAAGGCGCAGCGCGCGGCCCGGCACATCGACGCCTTCGCGCAGGGCATCGGTGCCGAGCAAACAGGCGTTTTCCTCGGCGCGGAAAATATCCACTAACGTCGACGTATCCATTTCATCGACGTGCTGCGCATAAAGCGGCAATCCGGCGTGCTCGAGCGGCGCGGCAATGCGCTTTTGCACTTCTCGTAGGCGGGCGATGGCTGTGAACAATCCAAGTCCGCCGCCGCCCGCGGCGATGAAGAGTTCCCGGTACGCGGAAGCGACTTGGGATAGATCGTCTTTGCGCACGTCGGTGATCACGAGGACGCGGGTATTGGCGAAATAATTGAACGGCGAGGGCAGGGCGATGCGATGGGCGCTCGCGCCCAAGTGCGTGATCCCGGCGCGGGACTCGCTCGTGGCCCAATCGGCGGTCTCGTCGCCGCTGCCGTCGAGCAAAGTGGCCGACGTCACCGCGATGCCGTGTGCGTTGTCGGCGATGGCGCGCGCGAATGGCAATGTCGGATCGAGCCAATGGCGATGGAGGCCGACATCCATATCGTGCCCACCGCTGCGTTCGACCGACAGCCAGTCGACAAATTCTGGCGGTGTCGCGGTACTCAGCGCCGCGAGCATGTCGCGCCACGCCGTGATCTGCATGAGCGCCCGCCGTTCGAGCGCGCGGATCAAAGCTTCGATGCGCACCCGAATCCCGGTGTCGAGGTGTTCGGCGTCGGTGTCGAGTTTCGCGCGCAATCCCGCGACCAGCCGTTTGACCGGCGCTTCCAGCCGCCGCAAGGCCTCATCAAGTTCGCTCGCCGCGTCGATCAGGCCGTCGACCGGTGGTGTGGTCTCGGTTTCAAGCGAATAGGGCGATCCCGTGTCTGCGCGCGCATAGACTTGGGACCGCACCAGGGCGAGGAACGCTTCGGCGGGTCCATGCGTTTGGCCGTCATGGACGCGGTTGCGCCAACCCGTTCCGGGAAGAATCTGCGCGGCGTTGACCACCTGTTCGACCGCTTCGGACAACTGGCCCGCATCGCCCGATCCGGCGGTGATCAAATCCTCGGCGCGGCGCTTCAAGCCGCGCGCCCGGCTTCGGCTGCGCTCGTCGGCGCCGATCAGCCAGCGGCGCAGTTCGGCGGTTTCCCAGCCGCTGAGGTGGGCCGAAAAGGCGCCGTCGGCGGCTTCAAAAATATGATGCCCTTCGTCGAAGACATACCGGCTCGGGCGCGTGGCGTCGTCGAGCCCGCCCAAAGCCGCCTGCACCATCACCAGTGCATGATTGGCGACCACGATATCGGCGTAGCGCGCGCGGCGCACGGTGCGCTCGATGAAGCACTTCTGAAAATGCTGACAGGCGGCATAGACGCATTCGCCGCGCCGGTCGGCCATGGTCATGATCCGTTCGCGGCCCATAATTTCCGGCAGCCAGCCCGGCAAATCGCCGCCGATCATGTCGCCGCCGTTGGTGGCCATCAGCCAGCGCGCGATCAAGCCGACGCCGATCGCTTCGTGTGGATTGGCATTCAGGCGGTTGACCGCGTCTTCGTAATTCAGAATGCAGACGTAATTCTCGCGGCCCTTGCGAATAACAACCCGGCGCTTGCGCTCGTCGGGATCGGGGTGCAGGCGTTTGAGTTCGGTGTCGAGCTGGCGTTGAAGGTTGCGCGTGAAGGTCGAAATCCACACCGCGCCTTCGTTCTTTTCGGCCCACACGCTGGCGGGCGCGATGTAGCCAAGCGTTTTACCAACGCCGGTCCCCGCTTCCGCCAGCACGACTTGCGGCGTTTCGGGGGCCTCGCGCGGCGTGAACGCATAGGCCAACTCGCGCGCGAACGTCACCTGTGGCACGCGGTCCTCGGACCCGGACCCCAGCAACCGGCGCAGACGTTGTTCGCTTTCATCGCCGTCAACGGGCTCGTTGCCGGGCGGCGGCGGCGGTGCGCGATCCTGCCACTCGGGCAGACGAACCCACACGCGCAGACCCGCACCCGCGCCGTAACCGCTGTCGGCGCTTTCGGTGCCGCCCAAAGCTTGCATGACGCTCGGTCCCCAAATCCAGCGTGCACGCATCATGCTTGCGGTCATGGATCGCAACAGCCGCGCGTTCTGTTCCGGCAGGGTGGCGAGTTCGCCGAGAAGCGTCAGCGCGGCTTTGGCGATCGCGGCAGGGCGATCTTCAAGGGATTTCGGATGCGGCTGGCCGGTCGCGAGCGCGATGCCGTCAGGTGTCGGGACGCAAAACTGTGCCGGCCGCACAAAGGCGAACAATTCCAAGATATCGGCGGCGTGGATCCGATCGTTGCCCAGTCTGCGCAGTGTGGCGGGTGCGTGGCACACCAGAACTGGGCTTCCGCCCAGCGCATGACCGGCCGATTTCGTCGGCTTGACCTCGAGTTCGCCGCTGGGGTGCAAGATGGCGGTGTCGGCCCAGTCGGCCGCGAGGACCGGCATCGGCGGCAGGACGATGCGGCGGTCAGGCGAAGGCACGGTCATTCAAGGGCAACGGGATCAACATGTTGGCGGTCACCTGTAAGGGCGCAGGCGCAACGGCGCAAGAACGCAGTCATTGCGTCACGGCATGCCCTTGACCCCCACCGGTCTGGCACCTAGGTTCCGCCCTCATTTCAGCGACAAATTCAGCCGCTCCGGTTCCTTTCCGCCATGACCGAAATCGCGACCCACGCCCATCAATCGAACGCCTGGCCGTTTCAGGAAGGGCGGTTTCTGTGGCAGGACCGGCTCAAGAAGCAGACACCCGAAAAGGGCTTCGTGCTGTTCGAGACGGGTTACGGGCCGTCGGGTCTTCCCCATATCGGCACCTTCGGCGAAGTCGTGCGCACGACGATGGTGCGCCGCGCGTTCGAACTGCAAGTGCCGGGCGTCAGGACGCGGCTGTTTGCGTTTTCCGACGACATGGACGGTTTGCGCAAGGTGCCCGATAACATCCCCAACAAAGAGATGGTCGCCCCGCATCTTGGCAAGCCGCTGACCAAGATTCCCGATCCGTTCGGAACCCACGAAAGCTTCGGCCACCATAACAACGCCCGGCTCAAAGCCTTCCTGGATTCCTTCGGTTTCGAATACGAATTCAAGAGTTCGACCGAGTGCTACACATCGGGCGAGTTCGATACGGCGTTGCTGCGCGTGCTCGAGCGTTACGACGACGTCATCAACGTCATTCTGCCGACACTGGGGCCCGAACGGCGCGCGACCTATTCGCCGTTTTTGCCGGTATGCCCGAAGACGGGTGTTGTCTTGCAAGTGCCCGTCGTTCAGCGCGATGCAAAGGCCGGCACGATCGTCTACGAGCATCCCGACGGCAGCAAAGTCGAAACGCCGGTCACCGGCGGGGCCTGCAAACTGCAATGGAAGTGCGATTGGGCGATGCGCTGGTACGCGCTCGGCGTCGATTATGAAATGTCGGGTAAGGACCTGATCGATTCCGTCAAGTTGTCGAGCCGCATCTGCACCATTTTAGGCGGCACGCCACCGGCCAATTTGACCTACGAACTGTTTCTGGACGACCAAGGACAGAAAATTTCCAAGTCGAAAGGAAACGGCATCGCGGTCGAGGATTGGTTGAAGTACGCGCCGCCCGAAAGTTTGGCGTTGTTCATGTATCAGAAGCCCAAGGCGGCCAAGCGCCTTTACTTCGACGTCATTCCAAAGGCGGTCGATGAGTATCTCGATTTCTTGGGCAAGTTTCCTGGTAGCGAAGACCTGGCAGCGCTCGACAATCCGGTCTGGCACATCCACAACGGCCATCCGCCGCAAGCCCAGGTGCCATTGACGTTCGGCATTCTGCTCAATCTTGCCAGCGTGTGTCATGCCGAGAGCGCAGACGTGATTTGGGCCTACGTGTCGCGGTACGCGCCCGGCGCGACGCCGGCGACGCATCCGTTGCTCGACAAGCTGGTCGGGTATGCGGTCGCCTATTACCGCGACTTCGTCAAACCGGCCAAGGTTTACCGCAAGCCGACTGCCGACGAGGTCAAGGCGCTCGAAGATTTGCGCGATTCATTGAAGGCATTCGACGGGGACGCCTCGGCGGAAAACCTGCAAACGCTTGTGTTCGAGGTCGGCAAGCGCCATCCGGTGTTCCCCGGACTGCGCGATTGGTTCAAAGCGCTCTACCAAATTCTTCTGGGCCAGGATCAGGGCCCGCGCATGGGATCGTTCATCGCGCTTTATGGCGTGTCGGAGACATTGGCGCTGCTCGACCGCGCGATTGCCGGCGAAGATTTAGCGGGCTAACCGGCCCGGTTTCAAAAACACCGCGTTTTTGGCTGCTAAGTCGATGCGGCCATCAGGTGCAGCCGTCGTGCGAGAATTATTGTGCACTGCAAAAGTATTGCGGCGCCCGACTGTCCGATCCGCCTTGCTCAGACCCCTCGACCACCCCTAAGATGTTGGAAATCAATAGCCTGACGCGGGAGTCCGCGCCCTGATCGAGGGTGGCGGGTCAGGCGGAGTGTTGGAGGGTCGAAGAGATGACACGTCTCGGTTTTCAAAACTGGCGAATTGCTACGCGCGCGAGCAGTCTGTTTGGCGGCGCATTAGGGTCGATGTTGGCCGTAAGTTCGCCGGTGCTGGCCGTCGACTTCACACTTCCCAACGGGATCACCGGTTCGTTCGACACGACCTTCACGGTCGGCGCCTCGATCCGCACGCAAGGCCGCGATCAAGACCTGATCGGGATCGTCAACGGCGGGCGCGCGTTTTCGATCAACGGCGACAACGGGAACCTGAATTTTTCCAAAGGCGATTTCGTTTCGCTGCGCGCATCGGGCGTCAACGAACTTGAACTTGATGCCGGCAACCTGACGTTCTTCACGCGCGTCAATTATTTCTACGATCAGATCAACCGCTCCGCCACGCTCGACCGCACGCCCCTGGCCGACGAGGCGCGGCATTTGGCGGGTCTCGATTTCGATCTCCTCGACCTCTACGTCACGGGCTATTTCGACCTTGGCGACAATCCGCTCACCATGCGGCTTGGCAAGCAAGTGCTCAGCTGGGGGGAAAGCACGTTCATCCAAAACGGGATCAACGTGATCAACCCGTTCGACGTGACGAAGTTGCGCGGCGCGGGCACCGAGTTGCGCGAAGGCGTCGTTCCTGTCCCGATCGTTCAAGCGAGCCTCGGGCTGGGCGATTTCTCGATCGAGGGCTTTTATCAGCTCGGCTGGGATCACACCGAAATCGAAGCCGAAGGCACCTTCTTCTCGACCAACGACTTCGCGAGCCCCGGCGGCCAGAACGTCTTTCTGCGGTTCGGCCTGCCGCCCGGACCGATCGACAATCCGCCGTCGCTGAGCCAGCCGCCGGTTGGGTCGATTGTTCCTCGCGATCCCGACCGCGATGCGAAGGATAGCGGTCAGTTTGGTGTCGCGCTGCGCTATCTCGCTACCGAACTCAACGATACCGAATTCGGTGCGTACTACATCAAATACCACAGCCGTCTGCCGGTCCTGAGCGGCCGCACGGGCAAGCTGTTGGGGATCGTCGGCGGCGACTACGCGCGCACGGCCGGCTATTTCCGTGAATTCCCCGAAGACATCAAGCTCGCCGGGTTCAGTTTGAACACCGTGCTCGGTACGGTGGCTTTACAAGCCGAGTATTCGTATCACTGGGATCAGCCGCTCCAAGCCGACGACGTCGAACTGTTGTTTGCCGCCCTGTCGCCGCTTGATCCCTTGCTCGGGCTGCCGCTGCCCCCGGGAACGCCGGTGTTCGGCCGCAGCCAACTCGGCCCCTACGGCTTTGAACAGGAAGTGCGCGGCTGGCGGCGCAAGGATTACTCGCAAGCGCAAGCAACCGCGACGGAACTCCTCGCCAACGTCGGACCGTTCGATCAGGTCGCGCTGGTCGGTGAAGTCGGATTTACCAAAGTCCACAATCTCGAAGATCCGTCGGTGTTGCGTTACGAGGGGCCGGGTACCTTCACCAGCGCCAATCCGTTCTTTACCCAGCTGACGCTTCAGCCGGCGACCGCCGATGCCAAGGGGTTCGCCGATAGTTTTTCATGGGGTTATCGCCTGGTGTTCCGCGGCGATATCAACAATGCCATCGGCGCGGTCACACTGACGCCGCAGGTCGCTTTCAGCCACGACGTGAAAGGGACGACGCCGTCGCCGATCGCCAATTTCGTCGATGGCCGAATCTCAAGCACCTTCAGCCTGGGGGCCAGCTACCTCAATCAATGGCAGGCTTCGCTGGCCTATACGGTCAGCACCGGTGGCGGAAATTACAATCTTCTACGCGACCGTGATTTCTTGTCGTTCACGGTCAGCTACTCGTTCTAAGCCGAACCGCGACGCTGCACAGGGAGGGGGTAATGTTCAACAAATCATCAATCGGCGCGGCAACGGCAATTGTTCTGGCGCTCGCATGGGGACAGCCGGCCGCCGCCAAAGTGTCCGCGCAAGAAGCCGCGGAACTCGGCAAAAGCCTGACGCCGGTGGGGGCGACGAAGGCGGGAAACGCCGACGGTAGCATTCCGGCATGGGACGGCGGGGTGACCACCGCGCCTGCGGGATATCAACCGGGAACGCCGCATCCCGATCCGTTTGCCGGCGACACCGCGTTGTACGAAATCACGGCGGCGAACGCCGACCAGTACAAGGACATGCTGTCGCCGGGGCAGATGGCGATGTTCAAGCGCTATCCCGAGACCTGGAAGATCAAAGTGTATCCGACGCGCCGCTCGGCAGCGTTTCCCCAGGACATCTACGACGCGGTCATCAATAACGCGACCACCGCCGAACTGACCGAAGACGGCAACGGATTCCGCAACGCGACGCGGTCGAGCCCGTTTCCGATCCCGAAGAATGGGCTTGAAACGATCTGGAATCACTTGGCCCGCTTTCGCGGTCAGACGACCGAGCGAAGCGTCAAGCAGGTGATTCCCACGCCGGATGGTTCGTACACGCCGGTCCAATTCCAGGAAAAAGTGCTGTGGGCCTACGCCGCCAAGGGCGCCACGATCGAAAGCATCAACAACCGGTTGGCATACTTCCTTCAGGAAGTGACCGCGCCCGCGCGGTTGGCCGGCACGATCTTGTTGGTGCACGAAACGCTCGATCAGCGCGCCGAACCGCGCAACGCGTGGACATATAACCCGGGCCAGCGCCGCGTGCGCCGTGCGCCGAACGTGGCCTATGACAATCCCGGTACGGCGTCGGACGGTCAGCGCACCAACGACCAGCTGGACATGTTCAACGGCGCGCCCGACCGTTACGATTGGACGTTGGTCGGCAAGCAGGAAATGATCGTGCCGTACAACAACTACAAGCTCGACGGTAACGTGCCCGTGCGCGATGTGATCGCCGCCGGCCACCTGAATCCCGAAGTCCTGCGTTACGAAAAGCATCGCGTTTGGGTGACCCAGGCCAAAGTGAAGCAGGGGACCAGCCACCTTTACGCGACGCGGACTTTCTATTTCGACGAGGACAGCTGGCAGCCCCTGGTGGTCGACAACTACGATGCGCGCGGCGACATCTGGCGTGTCTCGGAAGCGTACGCCATGCAGTACTACGAGCAGCCGTTGCTGTGGGATACGATCCACGCCCACTACGATTTGCAAAACGGCCGTTATTTGGCGTTCGGCGTCAAAGACAAGGACGACTACGTGCGCTTCGACGTGCCGTTGACCGAGGCCGATTTCTCGCCGGATGCGTTGCGGCGTGCGGGTACCCGATAAACGGATACCCGGTAATTAAGGTCCCCAAATGGTGAAGGTGCCGGCGCGGACAGCATGGCTATCGCGCCGGTACGTCATGGCGGCGCTGCCGGCTGCGGCCGCGCTTCGGATTTCACCCGGTCACGCGCAAGCGTCGGCGAAATTTTTTCCGCTGGCTGCCAAGTCGCTCGTCCTCGATGTCGCATCGGCCGGCGATCATCTGATCGCGGTCGGCGAACGCGGTTTTATTCTCAAGTCGGCGGATACCGGTAAATCATGGCAACAGGTGGCGTCGCCGGCCGATGTCATGTTGACCTCGGTGGCGTTCATCGATGACCGGCGCGGTGTCGCCGTCGGACACGATACGACCATCCTGACGACCGCCGATGGCGGCGAAACGTGGGCGGTCGCGGTTCACGATCCCGATGCCGAAACGCCGCTGCTGACGGTGGTCTACGATACACCGGCGCGGATTCTCGCATTCGGTGCCTATGGCTTGGTGATGGAATCGGTCGATGGCGGCGAGACGTGGACCGAAGGCCGCTTGTCCGCCGATGAGCCGCACATCTACGGCATGGTTCGCGCGGCAAACGGCCACATGATCGCGGCGGGGGAAGCGGGGGCGCTGTTCGATTCCGCCGACAGTGGCGCCAGTTGGACGTTCGTCGACTCAAGCCCGTACGACGGCAGCTATTTCGGGATTCTCGCGCTCGATGACGGCGGGCTCTTGATATACGGCCTGCGCGGCAATCTGTACCGGTCCGACGACAACGGCGCGAACTGGTCTCAGATCGATATCGGTACAACCGCGACGCTTCATGGCGCGGTTCAACGCGCCGACGGCTCGGTCGTGGTCGTGGGGTTGAGTGGAACGGTCCTCGTGTCGCAGGATGGCCGCGCATTCGACCTCGTGAATTTGCCCGACCGTGAAGGTTTGACCGGCGCATTCGAAACCGGCGACGGAACGCTCCTCATCTACGGCGAGCGCGGCGCGCGGCCGTTCGATCCGGCGGTGGCGATTCGCGCATGAGCCCGACCGTTCACCGCGTCGCGGACTTCATTTTCGGCCATAGGCCGTTGATGCTGATATTGTTCGCGGTCATCACCGCGTACTTGGGGTATTCCGCCGCGCTCTTAAAGGTCGATGCGGGTTTCGAAAAACAGTTGCCGACCAAGCACCCCTATATTCAAACCTTTCTGAAGTATCAGGATGAATTCGGCGGCGCCAACCGATTGCTGATCGCCGTTAACGCCACGAACGGCGATATGTTCACGCCCGAATTCTTCACCACGTTGAAACAGGTGACCGACGCGGTGTTCTTCCTGCCCGGCGTCAACCGTTCGACGGTGACGTCGATATTTACGCCCAATGTGCGTTTCGTCGAAATCGTCGAGGGTGGATTCGCCGGCGGCAACGTCGTACCGGCGGAATTCAAACCGACGCCCGAGATGCTGGCGCTGGTGCGCGAAAATATCCTGAAATCGGGGCAGGTCGGCCGTTTGGTCGCCAACGACTTCAGCGCCGCCTTGGTCAGCGCCCAGCTGGTCGAGATCGATCCCGCCACCGGCGAAAAGCTCGATTATTTCAAGGTTGCCGATCAGCTTGAATCCGAAATCCGCGGCAAGTTCGAGAACGGCCAGACGTCGATCCACATTGTCGGCTTCGCGAAGGTGATCGGCGATGTCGCCGACGGCGCGCTTGGCGTGGTCGCGTTTTTCGGACTGACGTTCGTGATTTCGGGATTCCTGGTCTATTTCTTCACCCATTCCGTGCGCATGACCATTCTGCCGCTGGTTTGTTCGCTGGTCGCCGTGGTGTGGAACATGGGCCTGCTGACGGTGTTCGGCTATGGCCTCGACCCGATGTCGATTTTGGTGCCGTTTCTGACGTTTGCCATCGGGGTGTCGCATGGCGTGCAAAAGGTCAATGTCATCAGCGCCGAATATCTGGCCGGCGCCGACACGTTCAACGCTTCGAAGAACGCTTTTTGCAAGCTGATCCTGACCGGGGCGGTGGCGGCGTTGTCCGATGTGTTCGGCTTTTTGACCATTCTCCTGATCCAGATCGAGATCATCCAGGAAGTCGCGATTACCGCGTCGATCGGGGTGTTCTGCGTCATCCTAACCAACCTCGTATTGATCCCGCTGCTGGCGTCGTACTTGAACCTGGGCGACAAGTATCGCGAACGATGCGTGCGCGCGGGCGAGCAGCGTGCGCCCATGTGGCGGCAACTCGCCGCCTTCACGCGGCCCAAGCGCGCCATTCCGGCAATCGCGGTCGCGGCGGTGCTGTTGGGCTACGGTTACTATCAATCGCAATTCGTGCGCATCGGCGATGTGCTGTCCGGCGTGCCGGAACTGCGCCCGGACTCGCGCTACAACCGGGACGACGCAGTGATCACGTCGAAATTCTCGATTGGCACCGACGTCATCCAGACCATCGTCGAGACGGTTCCCAACGGCTGCATTCAATACGATGTCATGGCGACGATTGACGATTTTGCATGGCAAATCGCCAACGTTGCCGGCGTGCAATCGACGCTGTCGATGCCGCAGGCGGCCAAGATCGTCAACGCCGGCTGGAATGAAGGCAATCTCAAGTGGCGCATCCTGCCGCGCAACGAACAACTTCTGGTCCAGGCGACTCAAGGCATCGATACCTCGACCGGCTTGCTCAATTCCGATTGCAGCGTCATGCCGGTGATCGCCTTTACCGAAGACCACAAGGCCGAGACCATCACCCGGATCGTCGATTCCGTGAAAGCGTTCGCGGCAGAACATGATTCCGAGCGTCACAAATTCATGCTGGCGACAGGCAATGTGGGTGTAATGGCCGCGACCAACGAAGTGGTCGAGGAACAGGAATTCCGCATTCTGTTGTGGGTCTATGCGGCGGTGTCGATCCTGGCGATTGCTTTGTTCCGCTCGTGGCGGCCCGCCGTCTGTATCCTGATCCCGCTCGTGACCGTTTCGATCCTGTGTTACGCGCTGATGGTCGCGCTCGACATCGGGCTCAAAGTATCGACGCTACCGGTAGCGGCGCTCGGTGTCGGGATTGGCATCGACTACGGCATGTACATCTTCGCGCGGCTGACCGGCATGCTCGATCAGGGCCTCGACTTGGAAGAAGCGTTCTTTCGCACGCTTCAGGTTTCCGGCAATGCCGTCCTGATGACGGGGTTGACGCTGACGGTCGGTGTGGCGACCTGGGCATTCTCGGCGCTGCAGTTTCAGGCCGACATGGGCTTGCTGCTGGCGTTTATGTTCTTCGCCAACATGGTCGGCGCCATCGTGCTGCTGCCGGCGCTGGCGCGGTTCTTTATGAAGACCAAAGCGTCCTAAGGCTTACGCCGTCAAAGCGGCGTCAACGTCGCGAACCCGGTCGATCAGCGGCCCACTGTCCGGCTTTGTGCCCTGAAAGCCGACCACTTCGATCAGCTTATCGGTGGCGACGCGGCCGTCAGGTCCTAAGAATGCGGTTTTCATGACCGCGATCGCCGCCGCGTCCTCGCCGGTCTTGCCGTCGATCAGGATGCGATGTTCCAAGAACAACCAGCGGTCGTCCCAGCCGATCACCCGGCAGGTGACGGTGAATTGCTGGAACGGTTTGACCGCGCGTCGATACCGGATCGAAGACGATCCCAAGACCGGCATCAACTTAGCGGTGCGGATACGCTGCCACGTGCCGCTGCGAACCATCATGGCGACACGGACGATATCCATGAAGCTGAAGTAACGGCTGTTGGTCAGGTGCAGGTTGGCGTCGAGGTCCGTCGGCAAGCACCTGAACGTCAGGCGTATCTCGTCCAGCAGACCTGTCGGTCCCCTGAACCGGCGCTGCAGTTCCGCCCACAAAAGCCGGATAAACAACCGGAAGATCAGGTTCATGAATCGGGCCGCCGGCGGACGTTTTCCGGAATTACGCCGCCACCGACGCGCCGAACAGGTCTTCTTCCAGATCCATGATGCTGTCGCCGCCGGCAAGAATGCTCGACAGCAGCGCGCCGGTGATCGGCAATACCTTGACCATGTAGAACTTGGCCGTCTTGATCTTGCCTTTATAGAAGCCGGTCGGATCGTCGTCTTGCTTGCCCATGGCGAGCTTGGCCATGCGCGCCCACAGGTATCCGAGCGCGACGTAACCGAGCAGATTGAGCAGATCGGTCGCCGCGGCGCCGGCTTCGTTCGGGTTGCCCATGCCTTTTTGCGCCACCGCACCGACGGCCTGTTGCAACCGGCCGAAAGCTTTGGCGAGTGCGAGGACGAACTCCTCCATGGCCGGGTCGGACGCGTTGTCCTCGATGAACTCCTGCACCGGATGGAAGAAGCTGCGCAAATAGCGGCCGAAATGCGCGCTCATTTTGCGGCCCACCAAGTCGAGCGCTTGAATGCCGTTGGTGCCCTCGTAGAGCTGGGTGATGCGCGCGTCGCGCACGAATTGCTCCATGCCGTGTTCGCGGATGAACCCGTGGCCGCCGAAAATCTGTACACCGAGGTTGGTGACATCGAAGCCGCCGTCGGTGCCGAGCGATTTGACGACCGGGGTCAGCAATTGGACGAGGTCGTCGGCCGCCGTGCGTTCCGCCTCGGTCGGCGCGCGTTCGGCGCGATCGAGATTGATGGCGATCCACATGACCAGGGCGCGCAGGCCTTCGCTCATGGATTTCATTTTGAGCAGATTCTTGCGCACGTCCGGGTGGACGATGAT
>JAGREB010000147.1 GCA_020446775.1 Paracoccaceae bacterium | reverse complement strand
CCGATCCCGGCTACAAGCTCGTGCGTGCCGCCATCGATTCCCAAGTTCCAGTGGTGCCGATCCCCGGTGCTTCGGCCGTCATGGCGGCATTGGTCGCGGCCGGGTTGCCGACCGATCGCTTTATGTTTGCCGGATTTCTACCGGCCAAAGCCGCTGCGCGGCGGCGCGCGCTGGAAGATTTGCGCACGGTCAAAGCGACGCTGGTGTTTTTCGACGCCGCCAACCGCGCGGCAGAATCGCTCACCGACATGAATGCCGTCTTCGGCGCACGCGAGGCCGCGCTTTGCCGTGAATTGACCAAGCTGCATGAAGAAACCAGACGCGGACCGTTGGCAACACTGGCGGATCAGGCGCGCATCGATCCGCCGCGCGGCGAAGTCGTGATTGTCGTTGCCGGCGCATCGGAACATGTCGACGAGTCCGCGTTCGATATCGACGGCGCGTTGCGCGACGCCTTGGTGCAGCACCGTTTGCGCGACGCTGTCGATCTGGTGACCGCCACCAGCGGCAAGGCGCGGCGCGAGGTTTATGCGCGCGCGCTTGCATTGACGCGCGACGGTAAGACGTGACCGGCACCGCGAAGGTCGCCCGTGGCCGCGCCGCCGAGACACGGGGACGGCGGGCGGAATTCGCGTGCGTCATTTATTTGAGGCTGACCGGGTGGCGGATTCTGGCGCAGCGGTTGACCGGGCGGCGCGGCAGCGGCGTCGGTGAAATCGATATCGTCGCCGCGCGCGGCAATACGGTGGCGATGATCGAGGTTAAGGCCCGCGATGATTTGACCGATGCGCTCGGTGCCGTGGGCGTTGAGCAACGCGCCCGCTTGGTGCGCGCCGCGGAGCGCTTTCTCGCGCGGCATCCGGAAATTGCCGCTCGCGACGTTCGTTTCGACGTCATGACGGTGGGACGGTGGTATTGGCCGCGGCGCCATCCCGACGCGTGGCGGCCGGATTGAAGAGGTTTGCTTCGTACGGTTGGTGTGTGGCCCGATACCAAGATTCGCGTCCCGCACCACGAGCCCGAGTTGGAACCGTTCGCGGAATCGAGTACATAGCAGAGGAACAATAGCGGCGATTGACGCCGCTGGTTGGGGTTCTTTCGTGTCGGCCCAGACGGAAACAACGCGCAAAGCGCTTAAGAAAATCGCCGGACAGGCCGACGATGGCATCGATTTGGCCGAGGCCGCATTGCTGCTGGCGGCGCTCGACCATCCGACCGCGGACCTGACGCCCTATCGCGAACATTTAAATTCTCTTGCCGACACGGTGCACGACACGGCAAACGCACGACACGGCGACGATCCACTCGGGCCGGAGGAAATGGCGGCGGTTTTGAACGCCGTCATGGTCGATCAATTCGGTTATGCCGGCGACGACGAGACTTACGAGGATTTGGACAACGCCAACTTGATGCGGGTGATCGAGCGCCGCCGTGGTTTGCCGGTCGCGCTTGGCATTCTTTACATCTTCGCCGCGCGGTCGCAGGGATGGTCGGCGGCGGGGCTCAATTTTCCCAATCATTTCCTGATCCGCCTTGAAAGCAGCGACGGGCGGCGCGTGATCATCGATCCGTTCCATAAGGGGCGGACCATGGGCGCACCCGAACTCCGCGAACTTTTGAAAATGGTGGCAGGGCCCGGCGTCGAGTTGGAAGCGGGCCATTATCGCCCGGTGTCCAACCGCGACGTGCTGATGCGCCTGCAAAATAACGTCAAAGCGCGCCGCCTCGACAAGGGCGAGATCGCCGGCGCGGTGGACGCGGTCGAGAGCATGTTGGTGCTGTCGCCCGAAACCGCCGGGCTGTGGCGCGAAGCGGGCGTGCTATATATGCGATCCGGCCAGTTGAAGCGCTCGGTCGAGGCCTTCGAGGGTTTCGTGTCGCGTTCGGAATCGGGGCCCGACCGCGACAAGATCGCAAAAGTCATCAACGAGTTGCGCGAACGCCTGAGTTGAATGGACGTGAGTGAACGGGCGGGTCGGACGCGATGGACGAATTCAAGTTTACAGGTGATCGATGGCGTTAAACGTGGCGATTCAGATGGATCCGATCGAGTCGGTGAACATCGACGCGGATTCAACGTTCGTTTTGGCGCTGGAAGCGCAGAAGCGCGGGCACGCGCTTTATCATTACCTGCCGAAGCATCTTTCCTTTCGTGACGGCAAGGTCGTTGCGAAAGCGCGCACACTTCAGGTGCGCCGCGAGCAGGGTAATCACTTCACGCTTGGCGGCTTCGAGACGATCGATTTGGCGGCGCTCGACGTCGTGTTGATGCGCCAAGACCCGCCGTTCGACATGGCCTACATCACGGCGACGCATATTCTGGAACACATTCATCCCAAAACCCTGGTCGTCAACGACCCGGTCAGCGTGCGCAATGCGCCGGAGAAATTGTTCGTCACGCACTTTCCGGGAGTGATGCCGCCGACGCTGATCACCTCCGACGCCGGCGAGATCAAAGCTTTCCGCGCCGAACACAAAGACCTGATTGTGAAACCCTTGTTCGGCAACGGCGGCGCCGGGGTGTTCCATATCAAACCCGACGATGAGAATTTGAATTCGCTGTTGGAAATGTTCACCACCACATGGCGCGAACCGGTGATCGTTCAGCGCTACGTGCCCGAGGTGCGTCAGGGCGACAAGCGCATCATTCTGGTGGACGGGAAAGCGGTGGGCGCCATCAATCGCGTTCCGGCGGCAGGCGAGGCGCGCTCGAACATGCATGTCGGTGGACGGCCGGAGAAGTCGGCGCTGACCAAGCGCGAGCAACAAATCTGCGATATCATCGGGCCGGCGTTGAAGGAACGCGGCCTGATCTTCGTCGGCATCGACGTGATCGGCGAGTACCTCACCGAGATCAACGTCACGTCCCCAACCGGGATTCAGGAGATCAACCGCTTCGACGGCCGATCCGACGGCAGTGCGCTCGAAGCCCTGGTCTGGGACGCCATCGAGGCCCGCCGGTAAACTGGATTAATTAGGGCCGCACCCCTTTTACTCCCTTAAACAAGGAGGTTTGACATGGATTTTCTGACAACCGATCCGGCCACGCTTGAAAAACAGATGAGCGTGGCGATCGAGACCCTGATGGCGGTCATCACCACCTACGGACTCAAGGTCCTGGGCGCGATCGCGATTCTGGTCCTGGGCTGGATCGCGGCCGGTTGGGTTAGCCGGATGCTGCAAAACGGCCTGGGCCGCACCGGACGCATCGATCCGACCATCACCACCTTCACCGCCTCGACGGCCAAATACGCCATCATCGTCATGGCGGTGATCGCGGCGTTGTCGGGCATCGGCGTCGAGACCACCAGTTTCGTCGCGGTACTCGGCGCACTCGGCCTCGCCATCGGCTTGTCGTTGCAAGGCACGTTGAACCACGTCGCGTCAGGGATCCTGTTAATCGCCTTTCGTCCGTTCCGGGTCGGTGATTTTGTCGAGACCGGCGGCGTAACGGGAACGGTGAAAGCGATCACGCTGTTCACCACCGAGCTCGCGACGCTGGAAAACGTCAAGGTCACCATCCCCAACGGCCAGGTGTGGGGCACGACCATCACCAATTTTGCAGGTTATCCGACGCGGCGCATCGACCTTGAGGTCGGCATCGCCTACGAGGATGACATCGACCACGCCTTCAAGATCGCCAATGAAGTCATCGGCCAAGACAGCCGGATCTTTACCGATCCCGCGCCGCAAGTCGCGGTCTCGGCGCTGGCCGACAGCTCGGTCAATATTCTGATGCGGTTCTGGGTGAATAACGCCGACGTCCTCGGGGTACGCTGGGATATGCAAAAAGCGATCAAGCAGGCGTTCGACAAAGCCGGCATTAGCATTCCGTTTCCGCAGCGCGTCGTGCACCATGTGCACGAAAACGCGGCGAACGCGCCGTCCTGACGGCGCGCTGGATGCCCGCAACGCCTGCGCCATTTCACAACCTGTCCGCCGTAGTGTTCGGCGGCGGGCGCACTGCCGCCGCAGCAACCGCGCAGGCCCTGACCGACGCCGGCGCCAACGTCGTCGTCTGCGAACCGGACGCCGTGCGCCCGCCGGATCACGTCAAAGACTTGAACTTCGTCGTCATTGGGACAGGTCCCCACGTCGGGCGGGGGCTGGGCGATCTCACGGCCGGTGAGTTTCGCGACGCAGCGGCGGCGCAGATCGTGCGGCCATGGCTGATTCTCAAGCATACCTTGCCGCTGTTGCGAACCAGGCCCGCCGCGGTCGTGATGATATTGCCGCGCGCCGGTCGTCGCCCGGCCCGAGATAATATTTTTGACTGTGCCGCGTTCGGCGCGTTGCAATCGATGTTCAAGTCCCTGGCGCTTGAATGCGGACGCGACCATCCTCACGTACGGGTCAACGCGGTCATGGTTGGCGATACGGAAGCACCGGAGACCGTGACGGATTCAATCTTGCATCTGTTGTCGCCGGAGGCCGATTTCATGACCGGCGCGCTCGTTGGTGAAACCGGCGGTGCGCCGTGACGCGCCTTACCGGAAAAATCGTCATCATCGCCGGCGCGACGTCGGGCATGGCGCGCGCGGCCGCCTTGCGTCTGTGCGCCGAGGGGGCGCGGGTGATGGCGACCGGCCGGCGCGAAGCTTTGGGTGCGGCGTTGGTTGCCGAAGCGGCGGCATTGACCGGGGAGTTCGCGGGTGAGTTGGCATTCGAACCGCATGACGTGACTGCGGAATCGAGTTGGGCTCAGGTTTTGAACGCCGCCTTGACCCGCTGGGGCCGGTTCGACGCGCTGATCATTAACGCCGGCATGTCGGCACGCGCGCCCATCGCCGAACTGACGGAACAAAATCTTCGCGACATGGTGGCGGTCAACGTGGAGGGCCCGTTCCTCGGCATGCGGCAGGCGTTTCCCTTGCTACGGAAAAGCGGCGGCGGGCTGATCGTCAACGTGGGTTCGGTGGCCGCCATGCGTCCCGCCGCCGACAGCACGGCGTACGCGGCCACCAAGGCGGCACTTACGCACATGACCATGGCGGCCGCCGCGGAAGGCGCCGCACTCGATCCGCCCGTGCGCGTCAACATGTTGCAGCCGGGGTTTATCTGGAGCGATTCCGTGGTCGAAAAACTTGGCGACGCGGGGGCGGCAAAGTTCCGCGAACTAATTCTCGCCCGTTCAGCCGTCAAGCGCGTGGGTACGGTGGACGACATCGCGGCGGCGCTCGCGTTTCTGGTATCCGACGGCGCGCGGCATTTGAACGGCGTGGAATTCGTGGTCGACGGTGGACTGTCGCTAGCCTAACGCGCCTGTTTCATGCGGCGTCGGGCTTGTAGGGAACATAAGCCCACTTGCCGTCATGCCATTCGAGCAGCACCATCCCTTCAGGCGAATGCTCGTGGTAGCCGTGCACGCTGTAGGCCGGGTTCCATAAGAACCATCCGGTCGAGAGTTTGCGTTTGTCGTCGGGGCCGCCGTCACCCCAGATGTGATAAATCTCTTCGTGCACCGGGTGATAATTGGGGCCCCGGCCTTGAAAGCCGCCGGGGATGCGCAGGAAACGCGTATCGGCGCCGTTGGCGGGATTTTCCCACAGTACGCGGCGCTCGAAGCCGACAAGTTTCTTGCCATCGATCTCGGGCACGATGGGATCGATTTTGTCGGGATCAGGAATCACGTGGACGGTGTTCGCGCCAACGGCAGGAGCTGCGTAGGCCGGCGGTGCATCGTAGATCGCGATCATGGAGACGTCGCTCTCGGCGGCCATGGCGGGAATCGTTTCGTCCGCGAAACCGGCAAAGAACGCGTTGGTTGTCAGGATTTGAGCGCCGAGCCGCAAACGTCCCTTGAGGATAAAATACTGCTGCGGACCGCCGACGATGCGCGCGGCCTCCGAGGTCCAGCCGGACGGCATATCGACGATGGCGCTGCGTAGCGCCCCGTTCGCGAGCCGCCGCAGTGGGCGCATGCTCAGGCCCGCCGCCAAACCGGGCGCGGTAAACGGTTCGGGCGCAACCTTCGCCGTGTCGAAGGCGACGGAGATATCGTGTTGCAACGGGGGGTGAGCCATGGTCATCGGTCCTTGCGCGAAAGTGTGATGCGATCGTAGTTGATGAAGCCGTTGATCTCTTCGAAATTTTCGACGCCGGGCGCGAGGCCGATAAAGCGTACGTCCTCCCACAGGAACAGCGCTGGAACCTGATCGCGCTCCCACGCCATCAAGGCGCGGCGTTGCTCGACCTGTTTGACCGGATCGAATTCCGAGAACGCGGCGTCGATGGCGGGCATCACCGACGGATCGCAAAACCAGGGAAGCGGGCGCAGGCAGGAGTGCAGGCGCAACGGCCGCAGTACATCCATCGGCGGCACGACGGGAAACACCATGATGAACGAATCCGCCTGCCAGCTGCCGGTTGCGGTATCGCGCAGGAATTCCTGGATCGTGACCTGGCGGATATCCATGCGCACGCCGACCTTGGACAGGTCTTCGGCAATGCGTTGGATGATCGCCATGTCGTTGGCCGTCGATCCCGACACGAGCTCGACGGAAAATGTAAATCCGTCTTCGAGACCTGCGGCGCGCAGCAATTGCTTGGCTTCTTCCGGGCGATAGTCGAACGGCGGCAATGACGGATCAAAACCGTAACTGCCCCGGGTCGCGCCCTGCGTCGCCGGCGGCGCCACACCGCCGAGCAAAGCATCGTTGATGGCCGCGCGGTCGACGGCTAGGTTGAGCGCGCGCCGGACGAGAACATTTCGGAGAGGCGTGTCGCGCGTGGTGATGAAGGAGATCACGCGCACTTCCTCGCTGGGCGCGACAAGGAAGCGGGCGCCGATGTCCTCGACGGCCAGCTTGTCGTCGGGACCCAGGCTGTAAGCGATATCCAATTGGCCGGAGAGCAAAGCCTGGAGCCGCGCTGTCACGTCGGGCACGGCGCGGATTTCGAGCTTGTCGATACGTGGCGGCCGCCACGAGTCACGGTTGGCGTCGAAGACAATACCGTTGGGCCGCCACGATGCGACCGTAAAGGGTCCGGTGCCGACGGGTGCGCGCGAAAAAGCCTGCGGTCCAAGCGTCTGCCACGCGCCGGGTTCCACCATGTATAGAATCGGAAGATACCGCGGCAACATCGGCGACGGGACCTTGGTGACGATGCGCACCGTAAAGTCGTCGACCGCTTCCGCTGTTTTCAGAAAATTGAGTTCGGTGGCGACGCCTTCGGCGGTGGCGGCTTCGCTGGTCAGATAATCGACCGCGGACACGACGGCCTGGGACGTGAACGGCGTGCCGTTGGAAAAACGCACGTCTTGGCGCAAGCGAATTATCCACGTCAGTTGATCTACGTTTTCCCAGGCGACCGCGAGCCACGGATGCAAGGTTCCATTGGCGTCGAAGCGCGTCAGCCCGTCGAACATCGCCGACATGGTGAGAATGTCGGGCATGCCCGCGAGGCTGTAGGGATTGCCGCCATGGGACGGCAGGCCAAACAGGCCGAGGCGCAGCGTCGCCGCCTGGGCAGTGGAAAGATAAGCCGTGGCCAGTTGAGCCATGAATAGCTGTGCCGCCAGCGTCAACACTGCGGCCGCGCGCGCGAGACCCCGATAGAAGCGCACGCTAGGCATCGAGAAAACGCACCGCGTCGGCCGCGAAGGCCGCTAGGTTTTCCGCGCTCGCGATCAGGGGTTCCTCGGACAGCGTGGGTTCCCACACCGCTGAGCCCGGGATCAACGTTGCCGCATCCTTACGCGCCAGGGTCGGGACTTTGACGAGCGGGAGTTTGCGGTCCAGCGGAAACCGCCAGCCGGCGTCGAACACACGATAAGCGGTGGTGCACATCTTGATCTGCTCGATGAAAGACGTGTGCAGAACGTGAGCCGGCGGCAGGTCGCGCTTGCGCGCGTTTTCGGCCTTCTGTTTGAACCACGGAAAATAGAGGTAGAGGCTGCGCATCCGATTCCAGACGAACATGGTGTAACTGCCCGATGGTTCGGGCTCGACCTGGGGCGCGTGAAACTTCTTCATCTCCTCCAGCTGCTCGGCGCGGGTATCGACCACGCGGTTGAGCACCATTTTGCGCACGCGATGGGGCGCCGCGATGGCGATCTCAATGCCGATGCGCGCGCCCACCGACGACGCCACAAGATCGAATGTCGCAAGCCCCAGAATGTCGGCGAATTCGAGCAGCGCGGCGGCGAAATCCGCGACCTCGGGCGTGTCGTTCGGCAAGGGGTCGGAATCGCCCATGCCCATCAGATCGGGCGCGTACACCGCGCGCGTTTCGGCAAACTGCTCCAACAACGGAACCTGGGAACGGGCCGAACCGGGACCGGGATGAAGAAACAAAAGCGGCGTGCGGCCTTGGCCGCCATGCCAGTAATGCACTTGCAGACCGGGAAGGTCCGCGAACGCCCGACGCATTTTCATAACGACTCGCCCATTATTAATTTCGACGTAAATTTCGCACCGGCGAATTCCTTAGCACGGGGACCGGGCCTTTGGATCACGCGGCGGCGGCGGCGGTCACGCCGCAACTGACCCTGGTCTCCAGGCGGCCAACTCCTGCTAGAGTGGTGTGCCTCGGCATCCGCATCGATCCAGAACCGCCTTCAGAATCTCCCCCAGAATCTGCGATGAACCGGACACCAACGACGGATTTTGAGATTTATTGATGGCGGCGATCGTCCACACCGTCGCCTTCGCCGGCATCGACGTCCTCGACATCGAGGTGCAGGTCGCCATCGGCAGCGGCTTGCCCAGCTTCACCATCGTCGGCCTGCCCGACAAAGCGGTCGCCGAATCCAAGGAACGCGTGCGCGCGGCCCTGTCGGCCATTGGATTGGCGCTGCCGCCCAAGCGCATCACCGTCAATCTTGCGCCGGCCGACGTGCAGAAAGAAGGCAGCCACTTCGACCTGCCGATTGCCTTGGGTGTGCTGACGGCCATGGGCGTGGTGCCGGCCGAGGACATGGCGGGCTACACGGCATTAGGCGAACTCGGTCTCGACGGCACGCTGGCGGCGGTGGCCGGTGTACTGCCTGCTGCGGTCGCCGCCAACGCATCGGATCGCGGGCTGATCTGCCCCGGCAAACAAGGCGGCGAAGCGGCCTGGGCGGGCGGACGCGATGTGCTGGCGCCGCGCACCCTGCTCGAACTCATCAATCACTTCAAAGGCGGTGGCGTACTTTCCCCGCCCGCGCCCGCGCCACCACAAACCCATACAACCGCGCCGGACTTGCGCGACATCAAAGGCCAGGAAAGCGCCAAGCGCGCGCTGGAAGTGGCCGCGGCCGGCGGCCACAACATGCTGATGATCGGCCCGCCGGGTGCGGGCAAGTCGATGCTGGCCCAACGCCTGCCCGGTTTGCTGCCGCCGCTCAGCGCCGTTGAAGCCTTGGACGTCAGCATGATTCATTCCATCGCCGGTGAATTACCGGGCGGCGCGATCCTGCAACAACGTCCCTTTCGCGATCCGCACCACACCGCTTCGACCGCCGCGCTGATCGGCGGCGGCTTGCGCGTCAAACCGGGCGAGATTTCGCTCGCCCATCGCGGTGTGTTGTTTCTGGACGAACTGCCGGAGTTCGCGCGGCCCACTTTGGAAGCCCTGCGCCAGCCGCTCGAAACCGGGCGCGCGGTGGTGGCGCGCGCCAATAGCCACGTGAGCTTTCCCGCCCGCGTGCAACTGGTGGCGGCCATGAACCCGTGCCGTTGCGGTTATCTGGGTGATCCACAATTGGCCTGCAGCAAGGCGCCACGCTGTGCCGAGGATTATCAGGCGCGCATTTCCGGGCCGTTGTTCGACCGCATCGATATTCATGTCGATGTACCGGCGGTCGATCCCTTGGATATGTCCGCGCCGCCGCCCAAGGAAGACAGCGCCACGGTCGCGGCGCGTGTCGCCAAGGCACGCGCGGTTCAGACCCGCCGTTACGCCGAAACCGACAACGTGATCTGCAATGCCGAAGCCGACGGCGAGGTTTTGGAAACTGTCGCCGCGCCCGATGCGGAGGGCCGCGCGCTCTTGACCCAAGCGGCGGAAAAGATGCGCCTGACCGCGCGCGGTTATCACCGGATTCTACGTGTGGCGCGGACCATCGCCGACCTTGACGGCGCGGACTCGGTCAAGCGCCTGCACATCGCCGAGG
>JAGREB010000146.1 GCA_020446775.1 Paracoccaceae bacterium | reverse complement strand
CCGCCGCCGATGGGCGACGCGCCGGTTGCAACACCTGCACCGAAGCCGGCGAAAAAAAAGCCGGGCCTTCGCGCCGACTTGGTGCGGCGGCGCGAACTTCTCAAACGCCAAGAAGCTGAACGCCGTTTACCGCTGCAGCTGTTCTTGATTTTCCTCAACAGCTTCATGGCCGCGGTGGTCGTATCGATGTGCGTCGCCCTCGGTTTGCGGCAGATCGACGCCATGAACACGCTCGCCGATCCCGAATTGGCGCGGCTGATCACGTTCATGTCGTTCCTGATTTCCTTTTTCGTCGCCTTGCTGGTGTTGATGCGCAGGCTTCCGCCCAATTGGTGGAAAATGGCCGAAGCAATCGTCAATACACCGGCCTATGTCGCGCCCGAGCAAAAATGGGGAGGCGTTCTGGATCAAAGTCAGACACACAAATACGCGCCGCTGTTCGATACGACCCGGAAGAGCTTTACGCCGGCGCCGGCCACCCTTGCCGAAAAGGACGGCGATACGCCGTTCACCGACGCACCGGCGGACAGCGCGCCGCCTGCCGCGAGCGAAGGCGAAACGCCGGCCGAAAACGATGCGAGTGCGGCCGAAGGCCAGGCGGGAACGGCTGAAGCCGCACCGGAACCGAAAGTCATCGCGCTTCAGCACGTGACAACGGTTTCTTCGGCCATCGCGGGCGTATTCGGCGAGAACGAGCGCAAGGTCGACGCGATCGGACGTTTCACGAAACAGCTGTTTCTTGCCGGTGCGTGCAGTTCCTTGGCCGAACGTTTCGAATTGGCCGGCAAGGATGCCATGTCGCTGGTGGTCGAAAGCCAAACGCTATCCGGCACACCGCGCGTATTCGCCGAATCGTTTGCGGGCAATATCGAATCGTTTTCGCAATCGCCCCACTATCGGCCGCCGATCGACGCGGGCCGTGCCGCAATGGAGAACGAACTGGCCGGTTTGGATGGAATCGCGACGGCATTTGGCAAAATTCTCGACCAATGGGCGACGCCGGAGAATGCAACATTGGTCCCGAAAGTCACGACCTTCATCATGACAGACATCGTCGATGCCGCCGACTTGAAGGAAAAGTTCGGCAACGTCAACGCGCAACGTGTTGTAAAACTGCACAACGATGCCGTCGAAATCGCCATGAAAAAACACGGCGGAAAACTCGCCAAATCGACCGGCGATGGGGCGGTGGTGATTTTCCCCGACCCGGCAAAGGCGGTCTCGGCGGCGCGCGACGTTTTCAAACGCCTCAACAAGCACAATCGGGCGCGGCCCGATCTGAGCGTCAATGTCCGGCTCAGCGTTCACGCCGGCGAGCTGACCCGCAAAGGCGGTGAATTTTTCGGGGCCGCGGTCAAAACCGCCGCGCGCATCTGTCAGATGGCGCGGGCGGGCCAAATCCTCGCTTCGGACTCCATCCGTGCGTTCTGCAAGGATGCCGCCGCGCAATTCGGACCCGCGGGCGAACTCGAGGATCCCGTTTTCGAAATCGAACGCCCGATATTCGAGGTTGCCGTGCTTGACGTCGAGGGAGTCGAATACGGCGATCTCGGCGCGTCGCCCGCCAAATCTCAGGCCACTCAGCCCCGACCTACGCCCAACCCCCAGCCACAGGCAACACATGCCCCGTGATGAAATCGCTTCCGGTTGACGCGAAGAAAGCGATCGCCGCGGCGACTTCCTCGGGTTGGCCGAGCCTCTTCAGCGGCACTTTTTCCGTGAATTTCTTCATCGCGGCAGGATTTTCAATAAGCGATTTTGGAAAATAGCTCGGGCTCTCGACATAATTGGGCGCGACGGCATTGACCTGAATGTTTGCGCCCGCGAGTTCTTTCGCAAGCGACAGAGCCATGGAATTGGCCGCGCCGCGCGCCGTGGCGTACATCGAATAATTCGGCAAGCCGTGAAAGGGCGCCGCCGAAGTCACAAGAATGATCTTTCCGCTGCGGCGCGGCTTCATGCGGGCAGCGGCGGCAGCGGCAAATTCAAACGGCACGACAACCAACGCGTCGAGGCTCGCTCGCAAATCCTCGGTCTTTGCTTCATCGACCGGCGCACGGATCGCCGGAAAAAAATCGTTGCACACCAAAATCTCGATGCTGCCGGCCGCGTTTTCCACCGCCGCAATGGTCTCGTGCGCGGATGTTTCGGCCAAAGCGGTCACGTTGGGCACGCTCTCGCAAAATGCATCCCGCGCGGCTTTCGCCGTGAACGACATGTCATGACAAAATACGCGAGCGCCTTGCTGCTGAAGCGCGCGCGCCGCGGCCGATCCAACAAAATGCATGACGTTCGTCACCAGGGCCGCTTTTCCGTTCAACATGGGCGAAATTCCTTCACATTCCCGACGATCCGGTTTGGCCTTGCCTTTGCCGGTCAGGCCCCTATTCTGCCGCGCCATAGGCAGCCGCAGAGTGCGTATACTTTGGACGCCTCCCCATGGCTTGACCAGCCCTAACGCATAGATTTTCAAGGAAAATTCGACGTGAGCGACGACAAGAAATCAGCCACCGACGGCGCCGCGGACAATCGCCAACAGCCGCCGATGTTCTATTGGCGTCCCGTGCCGGTCACGGCGACCGGACACAAAGAAATGAAAATCCGTCCGGAATTCGAATTCGGTTTTGCTGCCCGGACGAATGCCGTTCCGGTAACTGCGCCCGAGTTCGTACTCGCAGCGCGCCACTACCCGATCATTTTTGTCGGCGCCAATGCCGTTCCGTCCATCGCTCTTGGATTTCGCCCCGACGAAAACCTTTACGTCGACGCGCAGGGAAAATGGGAACGGGTGATGTACGTTCCCGCATACGTCCGCCGCTATCCGTTCATTCTGCTCGGCGGTCAGGACAGCGAGAAACTGCAACTCGGGATCGACGAATCAGCGAGCACGGATACCGACGGCGCCAGAGCGCTGTTTGAAGGTGAAAAGGAAACCCAAGTCATCCGCGACGCACTCAATTTATGCGAACAGTTCCACAACGCCTACCTTTACACCAATGAGTTCGTCGAGGCGCTGAAATCGAAAGACCTCATCGAGGAGCGCAATCTCGACATTCAGACCGGCCCCCAAGACAAGATGAACTTGGGAACCTTTCAGGCGGTCAATGAGCAGAAATTCCGCGATCTCGACGACGCGACAGCCATCGACTGGCGCAAACGCGGTTTTCTACACGCGGTCTATTTTCACTTGCAGTCGCTGAATAACTGGGAAGCGTTGCTCGATCGAGCCAATAAGCGCACGGAATCGATGCCCGCAGCCGGTTCGGCTTAAGCTTCTAAGATTTCGAAACTGCGTGCTCGTACCGATAGGCCAACGACGGCCTGCTGACGGCTTTGTCATACCATGCCGCCAATCCGGCCCGTCCGGCGCGCCAATCGAAAGTCGCGTCGCCGGAAACCATATCGTGTTCCTGGATCGGATTGCGGAGTTCCAAATAACTAATCCCACCCGCCATGCAGATGTGGCCGATGTGAAACGGCGCATCGGCGAACTGGGCAGCTTCGCGCTCCATCATATCGAGCGCGTTAATCACCTTGCGGCGCTCGCGTAGCATGTAGTCGGCGTGGCGCTCGCTTTCCGGACGCCAACCTTCGACCCGCATGTTTGTGGTCGCATCGAACATCCCCTCGCCCAACATTGCCTGGCGCAGCGCCGGCCAACGGGCATGACCTGTCGGAAAAACGGATTTACCGGTCGTGGATAGCGAATCGAGGTATTCGCAAATGACCAGCCCGCCAAACAACGGTGCGCCGTCGTCCGTAATCAGGCAGGGAACCTTTCCGAGCGGATTAAAGCGCCAAATCGACGTGTCTTCGTCGAAAGGCACGGAGCGTTCGAACTCCACGCGATCGAGAATGCCCCCCTCGTGCGCAACGACCAAAGCCTTATGGATGTATTTGGGATTGGGCGTGAAAACCAATTTCATGAAACCAATGCCTCGTGCAATGCGTTTGACGGATAGGATGCTGGCGGCTTTGTGATTGTTCCGCAAGCCCGTTGGGCGCCATTCCCTTCTTGTCCGCTTTCGTCGCCACTGCCATACATTGTCACGCCGCGCGCCCGCCCGACACAAAGCGACATGCCGATCAGCCCCCTCTACGAGATATACGAAATCCGCAACGGCCAGTGGTCGCTGGTCGAACGATTCACCAGCATCAGCGATACATCGGCCCGCGACCGAGCCGTCGCCCATTACGAATTGACCAAGTCACCGTGCCTGTTGATCGAGGAAAGCGATGACAGCGACGGCGATACCATCTTCCGCATTACGTGGAGCAGTGTCGGAACTTCGGGCAAGGTTCGTCCGCCGGGCGGCGACGCGGATCTGACATCGCGCTTCGCCATGATCGGGATGGCCGGCATTGCCGCCGGCGCGATCGGCGCAATTTTAGTCTCGTCCGTCATGTCCGCGACCCGCGGATCGGCCAGCGGCCTAGCGGCGATCCTGGCTTTCCTTGGCTGTGCCGTCGGCGGGATGCTGGTGATGTTTCGCATCGCCGTGCCGACAGAAATTATATTATGGCGCAATAAGCCGGCGGCGACGCGCGAAAAAATCATCGAGCTGCTGACCCTCGGAAGCCTGGCTTCGGAATCTGAGACGCAACCTGCGGCGCGCCCTGGCCCATCTTCGCGCGCCTCTGCGCGCCGGAACGCCGCAGACCCGACCGCCGATTCCGACGCAAACGCCGAAGAATCGGCAACCATCTTCGGCGACGGCGAACACGCAAGCTCCGGCAACGATTCGATCACAAATATCGAGGAACTTATCGCGGCGTCGACGGCGACGTTGACGGCGTTTGGCGATACGGCCCTGCAATCGGTGCAAGGCGGTTTGCCATCGCTTTCAGCCCGCGAGCGAACCGGGCTTCAAATATTTTTCGCGGGCGCTGCTCTCGACCTTGCCGGGCGCGACGCCCTGACACCGCAGACAACGCAGGAAATTCTCGCGACCGTTCTCATGCATATGGGCTGCGACCAAGAGGCCGCCATATCGTTTGCGCAGAATCTCGACAGCTACGCGTATCAAACCGAATATGCGCAGACCCTTGCCGCAGGAAGGTCCGCCATGGATGCCCATCTGCAAGGACTGGCGGCGACTGAAAACGCGGCGCTCATGTCGGCGCTCCAAACATGGACGCATTCGGCTTCACCGGCCGCAACAAAATTTGTCGTGCTCCTGGCATCGTCGATCGCCGGTACGCAGATCGCCAATCCGCAGCGCGCGCGGCGCACCCACGACAGCATGGTACGTATCGCGTTGAAAATCGGCCGAGGCAGCGAAATCCGCAGCGATGATAATGGATTTGTTGCGGCATTTTCCGACGCGATATCCGCGGTAGCCGCAGCGACGGAAATTCAACAATCTGCCGCCGCCTTCGCCCGCGACAATCCGGATGCCAATTTCGCGGTCAGGATCGCGGTCGGCGCCGGGGACGTCACCGTGTCGGGAGAAACCTATGGGGGCGAAGCGCTGAAAACTGCTGAAACGCTGCGCGCATCGACTTCCGCTGGTGAAATACGATGCAGCGAGTGGGTCCGCGCCAAGACGGCGGGCACGATTTACCGCTACGCCGCTGCGGGCAACGGCACCAATGCCGGTGAGACGGCATCGCCCGTATTTAAGCTGTTGTGGGAACCGAAACGCGTGTACGCGACCGGGCCGATCGAATATAGAAATATCGGTGCCAAGCCGAAGCGCGGCGAAGACAATTAGCGATTTAGCGAATTTGCAGCATGTTCCCGAAAACCTACCGTAAATTCATATTGAAGCATTTTGGCGACGATTTCAGATCATGTACCGGGATCGTTGAAACGCCCTGGCAAGACCCCGGTGACGGCGAAGTCGTGATCCGTAATCTGCTTGCCGGCGTCAACGGCATCTACGACTTCAATATGGTCCGCAACGCCGTCTCGTACATGAAGTTCGACCCGCCGACGGATATGGGGATCGAGATCGTCGGCCGCGTCGTCGCCGTCGGGCGTGGCGTGAAAAAGGTCAAAGAGGGCGACGCGGTCGCGACTTGGAAAGTCGGCGCGGGTTATCGCGAATATCAAGTGGCGGCAGCCGACCGCCTTCATCCGATCTCCGAGCCAAGCGCCGAAATCCTGACGTTGATCCCGACCGGCGTATCGGGACTGGTCGGTCTGGAGCGGATCGGGGAATTGCGCCACGGCGAGACTGTTGCCGTATCGGCCGCGGCCGGCGGTCTTGGCCATATCGTCGTACAGGTGGCGAAACTCGCGGCGAACCACGTGATTGCCATCGCCGGCGGCGCGGAGAAGTGCGCGCGCTTGCGCGAACTCGGGTGCGACCGCGTTATCGATTACCGGCGCGAAGACGTCGATTCGGTGCTTAAGGCCGAATACCCGCGCGGCGTCGACATTGCGTACGATTCGGTCGGCGGGGCCATGTTCGATGCGCTGCTCGATAACCTTGCGGTCAAAGGGCGATTGGTCATCAGCGGCTACACGTCCGAAGTTGGAAAACCTTTGCAGATGGTGACAAGCGGCCGCCCTTGGACAAAATTGTATTTCCGGTCCGCCTCTATTCGCGGATTCATCAACCCTCATTTCGAAGAATTTTGGCCCGACGCCGCGGCGCGCCTGCTTGATCTTTATCAAACGAAAAAGATTGAGGTTTTCGTCGACCCAACACGCTTCGAAGGGCTTGAAGCGGTGCCCGATGCCGTGGAGTATCTGATGGCGGGACGCAATACGGGAAAGGTCATCGTCAGGCTCGACGGCTGACCTCATGCGTCCCCCGCCGCGACGCGGCGCTTCTACTGCAACTCCACCGGAGGGACGACATGTTAAACAAATTGTTGCGAGTTGGCGCGGCCGCTGCGCTGATCGCGTTAGGTGGCGCCGCGCGCGCCGAAATGCTCGACCTGACGACGGCGGAAGGCGTCGCCAAGGTCATGCGCAAGCTTCAATGTTCGCTGATCGACGACAAGCCCGTGACCTTTTATTGGCACGGTACGGCCTACGGGCGCGTCATGGGCGTGGCGGATAAAGTGCTGTTCAACGTCGACGGCATGAACACGCGCCGGTGCGGCACGGTACGCGACAAGGACGGCCGGTACGGTTTCCGATTGGTTTCGCGCGAACTTTTGCTCTATCGCGATGCCAAGACCGGCGAGTATCTGCGGACATGGGATAATCCGTACACCGGCGAGAAAGTCGAAGTCCTTCACGTCGCGAACGATCCCGTCAATGGCCGCCCCAATTACGGCCTTGATCGTCAAGGTCAGCCAATGAAGTTTCCCGGCACGATCATGGGCGATCATCTGTGGGTCACCACCACGGTACCGCTGTTCTACAAGAACCCGCTCGCCGGCGATTATCAGAAAAATATCGGCGGATTTTATCACGCGACCGAGATGTTCAATTTCTTCTCGCAGAAAAGCGACCTTCTCGACGCCGACAAGGATCAGGCCGAAGTCAAAGTAGCGTGGCAGCGGATGTCGGATTGGTTGCCGTGGATGGAAATGAGCGGCCGCGAGGGGATTTTCTATGTCTCGACCGCCGGACGCATGCTCGATAAATGGGAAGATATTCCGCAACACATGAAGGACGAGATCGCGAAGAACTATCCGATCTACCGCGAGCCTCCGCCCTTGAGTGACGACCGCCCCAACGAGACCAGCTGGACCTATTTCAAGAAGATGGTTCCGGTGGAAGACTCAGGCAAGGGCGAATAAAACCTCATAGGTTTTTCGAACAGATACGGCCCCGTCGTGCGACGGGGCCGTATTCGTTTACGGCACACCTTCAATCGACGGACTTAGCGATTCTGAAGCCGTACAAATCCTGGCGCGCGGACGCTGCTCCGAAGGCCCGGTAACTGACACGCGCGAGCCACGCTTCGTTGTCCCACGACCCTCCTCGCACCGTATATTGATCGCAGCCCACACTTCCTTCGCGCGCCGACGCATCCGGCCCCGCACTGGTATAGTCGCGGTACCAGCAATCCGCGGTCCACTCCCACGCATTCCCGACCATGTCATAGAGTCCGTAGCCATTAGCCGCAAACGAGCCGACCGGCGCCGGCCCTTCCCATGCGCTACCGCAGCCGCGGCAATTGGCCAGTTGAGAAACCATCGTTTCGCCCCAAGGGTAAGGCGTGGCCGTACCGGCGCGCGCGGCATATTCCCACTCGGCTTCCGACGGCAGGCGGTAACGCTCGCCAGTGGCCTGGCTGAGCCAATCGACATACGCGTTCGCATCGAGCCAACTGACATTGATCGCCGGCATTGCCGGATTCTCGTTGTCTTGCCGGGGCAAAGGCGCGCATGCCTTCGCGGCAGCACAGCGGTCATACTCGCCGCGCGTGACTTCGTAGCGTCCAAGTTTGAACGCCTGTACCGAAACCTCGCGCACCGGCAGTTCCGACCGCGTTCCTTCCCCGGTTCGATCCCCCATGACAAATGTGCCGGCCGGGATCTTCACGGTCGAACGTTCGACGAGTTCGGCGAATTCGCGGCGCGCCTTGATGGCCTGGGCCCAAGATTCTCGTAATCGCCGGTCCCGGTCTTGAATAGCCGCCTCGCTTTCGTCGAGCGAGAAACCGATAGCGGTTCCGAATTCCTGCTCGACAACCCGTTCGGCTTGACCCAGATCGGCGGTTTTTCGCCGCAATACGGTTTCCGCCGCTTCAAGGATCGCGGCTGCCTCGGCAAACCGCCGGTGCGCCAAGTGATCACGGGCAATGTCGAGTAAATTTGCGGTATTGATGACATCGGGGCTGTTGAACACATTCGGCGTCACCAAATCGTTCAGTGCGCGCAGCATGACCAGCTCGAAATCCCAATCGGACCCGGAAGGCGCAGGCGAACCACCGCCATCTACTGCGCGGGTTTGCCGCGCCGTGAGATCGATACGCCGGTTGAGCTGTGCCTGCGCGTTTTTGAGATTGGCGCGCATGCGTTCGACGCGCTGCATCACGGAAATCGCCGTCGATTGGTCGCGTTCCAATTCCGCAGCACCGGGGAGCCACCGGAGCGCCGGCCATAGCGGCGTATCCATGAAGGGGCGCGGCCCAATCATGACAATGGCCGTCACCGCAACGGCGGCGAGCGCGGCCGTACTCCCCACCCACGCAAGCACGGACCAACGTTTCCGCGCCGGGCGCGACAATTCGTCAAGGAATGCGGCAGCATCGGCAAACCGTGCTTCCGGCGCCATAGAGAGCGCGCGCTCGACCGCACCGATCATTGCCTCGGGCAGGTCGGGCCGCAGCGTTTTAAGGTTGCTGCGGGTTGGCCCTGGCGCGTAACCGGTCGCCATAAAATACGCCAACGCCGCCATCGAATACTGGTCGGCGCGCGCATCCGCTTTCACATTGCCGCGTTCATTCCCGGACAATCGCGTTTCCGGCGCACGATAAGCGTCTTGATCCAAGGCACTGTGGCCGCGGCCGACAAGCAACGGTGCAATTCGATCGATGGCGTAATCCGTCACTTTGACTCCGCTTGTACGCGTCAAGAATACGTTTTTCGGAATCAAATTGAGGTGTGGTCCGATGACGCGCGAGTACATCAACGCCGCGGCGATCGACCGAAGCGTTGAACAAATTTCCGCGGCCATCATGCCCTTGCCGATCAAGTGACGGGCTTCCCGCGCGGCGACGACGGCCGCGAGATTGTTGCCGTCGATCAAATCCATGACGATCGCGGTGTGTCCGGCAGCGCGTACAAGGCCCAACGTCCGGCACACGTTGGGATGCGCAAGGATGGCGACCTTCTTGATGGCTTTCGAGAGACGTTTGAACGCGCCGGGAATAAGCAGAATATGCGGCGCGATCACCTTGAGCGCGACATCTTTCCCGCGCTTGAGATCGAGCGCGCGGAATACCGCCGCTCGGGGCCCGACACCGATCCGCTCGCGCACCACGTAACGGTCCGCCAGGACGAGGCCCGATTTGAGCGAAATCGCCTCGCCGGCCGGCGGTAACGGCGAGGACGAAAGCTCGGCAAGCGCGTGACGCGCCAACTCAAGCTCTTCAAGTTCGGAGGCGAGTTGCCGGCGTTCGGAATCGTTGCTTGCGGTTTCGAACCGCCGCTCGAGAACTTCGCGGCGGCGGAGATAGGTTGTCTCGATGTCGTCGCGGCCGGAGGCCGTGACTAAACCCAATATCGACAACGCTTGATCGTGGTCCATGCGTTCCATGGTCGCGCTCGGCTAGAGGTCCGGCCATTTCTTGGCCAGCACGGGACGTTAGCACACCGGCCCATGACGCAAGGACCAATTTTTGGGTACGTTCGTCCGCCACGGATTGAGAGCGGAAGACGAACCAAGTCCCACGCCGAACGCGGGCAATCCCACACGCAGCCTTGCCGGAGGGTGTCAAAATTCCCCAAGCCAATGGAATCAAAAGCTTAACCGGCCGCCAAGGTCAAAGCCGTGGGGCCAATGGCAATTCGAATTTCGCCATCGGACAGCGGTCCGATTGGGGAGCGCTCAGATGACGCCCCTTTCCGCGAGCGTGGTGATTGTTTGTTTTTGAACCGCGGTAAAATGGCTGCGGTCGGGAATCTTGACGGTTCCGTCCGCACCGAGCAGAGAATTCGCCGGCTGAAAGCGTGACTGCGCATACGACGTCGCGAAGGCTTCGAACCTTTGGCGTGACAAGTAATTGGACATCCCCGGCTTGCGCCGCTCGCGCCGCAACGCGCCGACATCGAGTTCGGCGGTTGCAGACGCAGTTTCACCCCAGCCCGCAACGCGTAAAAGCTGGCCCCGATAATCGACCACGCGCGAGCAACCGCTGGCCGCATCTTCGGGCAAGTCGATGTCATCCAGCCCCCCCGTATTTGCGGACACGACATAGGCCATATTTTCTATGGCGCGCGCCTGCTTGGCGATGTCTTTGACCGTCGGGATAATGCTGCCGCTCTCGCTGCTGGAATGGAGAAACACCTCGGCGCCCCGCATCGCGAAACAACGCGCAATTTCCGGATACAGGATCTCCTCTGATGCAATTGGCGCAAGCCTGCCCAATTCGGTATCCGCGACGGGAAACACGGCTTCAAGACCGTAAATATCGAGATACTTGTCCCACACGTCGTGCGGCGTCGGTGCGTACATCGAATTGAGGCGGCGGTACCGCAGGATGACGTTCCCATTTGGCGCGATCAAGAAACACGTTTGGAAATAGAGACCTGGAAAATGACGGTCGATTTCATAGGCGTTCCCCGCCAGGAAAATTTTTTGATCCTGGGCGATCTTGCCAAGTGCGGTGTACTCGGGCCCATCGGGCGCCAACGCGGCTTTGTCGGTCCATTGCTCGATCGTCTCGCCTTGCGGAAACGATGTCAGAAAATATTCAGGCAGGACGACCAACCGGCAATCGGGCCCCAGCCACCGGACAGCACCGCGAACTTTTTCCGCAATGTGAGCAAGAGAATTCACCATACGTTCCCGCGCCGAGGCGCGGTCCGGACAACGGTTGACGCTTTGGACCCGCAATTGCAGCGCGACGGCCGAATAGACCGGACCCTCTGTTTTGTTTGTTGATTTCGTCACGTGGGCCTCCCCGCCCGAATGTCGCGAATTTTCGCCGCGAGACTACGGTGCCCGCAATCCAAGGTAAACGGCTGGCGGACGTTCAAGTTCAATAGGTGAGACGCAAGCCCGCGGTAATCAGCCGCGACGGCCCTATGGACAGAAGCCCAACGGCGGAAACGCCGGTTTCGATGCGCCGATTAAATAAATTCTCGGCAGTGACATAAGCCGTCGCGTTGTCGTTGACAACGTATCCGGCCGAAATATCGGAGACGACATAAGACTTCAGCGATCGTTCGTTCAGGTCGTCTTCAAATTGCGTCGAAGCGGCGCGGGCTTGAATATCGACGGTCCACCGGTCGGTCACGTCGACCGACACGCCCAGGAACCCCTGATGTTTGGCAACCTGCGCGAGGCGATTGCCCACCAATGCCGGCTGATCGAAACTACGTGCAACACGCGGCCAGGACCACAAATAGCGCGCCGTTAAAGTCATGTTTTCGGCGAGAGGCGTCGAGAAATCTGCCTCGATGCCGTCGGCGGTTATTCGTTCGAGATTGCGGCGCTGCCTGAGAACGCCACCGGCCGGTACGAATACGCCAAGATCCGGATCGAGACCCGGCACTGTTCGGATGGTGATATTGGCGATGGCGTCTTTGAGGCGCGCTCGGAAATAGGTTAGCGAAAAATCGGCGCCGTTGCCGGAATCCCATTCGATCCCGATGTCACCCGCAAAAATTCGTTCCGGCTTCAGGTCGGTATTGGCTTCAGTGATATCGTTGCCGACGCGGAACGGCCGGTATAGTTCGTTCAACGTCGGGACCCGGAAACCGGAATAAACAACGGCACGGGCGGCGAACGCATCTGTGAATTGGTGCCGAACGCCAAATCTGCCGTTGACCACAGTTCCGTGCGACGGCGCGAACTGATCGTCCCGCAGAAGACTGCCATCGGCGAGCACGCTCTCGCGCCTTTGGCCGTGGTACTGGCGCCAGGCGTCGAGCCGAATCGCGGCGGATATGGTGGTTCGCGGGTCGACGCGGCTGGTCAGTTCGGTGAAGGCACCCGCCACCCATTGATCTCCGCCTGCGCTGCGTTGACGGAGAAAACCTTGCCCGAAATTCTGAAACAGCTCGTTTGCCGTACCGCCGACAACGCGAATATCGGCGCCGGCTTCGAGCGACAAACCGTCCTGCAACGGAATTCGTGCGACAAAGTTCGATCCAAATGCCGACGCGGGAACCGCGAATTGATCGAGCACCGGCGTCGCGGCCGAGCGCTGGGCGTCGACCGAAGCGAAGATTGCCGAAAACGATTGATCGCGTGCGTACGCGTTGAACTGAAACGCCGGCCGGTCGGCCCCGCGTTCGTGAACGACGCTCAACGAACCGTCGGTAATTCGCGAACGCGAACGCGCCGGATCGGTTCCATTGATCAAGCGGTCTTTGGAATAACTTCCCCGTACCGTCGCGTGCGTGGCGTCATCGATCGGAAATGCGATTTGCGCGTCACCGCCAAAACCGCGATTGTCCGCGCGCCTATCCACGGGTCCGCGCTGCGCCGCTGGAACGAGATACGATCCATCGGTCGTATGGCCGTGTGCAGACGCGGAGATTACCGCGTCTTGAAAGCCTGCGCTTGCGCCCGCTGCCGCTTCAAAGGTGTTCTGATTTCCGGCGCGTCCATTCGACCACGCATGACCTGCGTCCTGAACACGGCCCTGCAGGCGAACGACCCCCGCCAATGCACTATTGCCCCACGGACCGGCACCGCCTCCCTTGGTGATAACGGCTGATTCGATGTTCTCAGCGGGTAAGCGGCTCCAATCGAGCCAGCCGCCGAACGGATCGTTCTGAGGGATACCGTCGAGCATCACCAAAGTACGTCCGGCGCCAGTCGCGCCGAGTCCGCGCAACGTCACGCCTTGCGTTGTCGGATGCGCCGCCCGGCTTGGTTGGCGGCGAAAAAGCCCGAACCCGGGAACGGCACGGAGCACGTCGTCCAAACGCAGACCGGGCGACCTCCGTAAGAACGATTTGTCCACGACCGTGCTGGCGAACAACGGTTCGCTGGCCGCGGGCGGCAGACGCCGGCCGATAACTTCGATTTCGGCGATCCCCACATCGTCGTCAGCGATTAATGGCCGTGTTTGCAGCGCGACAGCGCACGGACCGATTACGCCCACAATAAGAAAAGTGATAATTTTCAGATACATATGAATTAACTTCTTGGCCTGGCGATCGCCGCTGACGACACACTTAATAAGATAGCGTTTGCAATCACGCCAATTCGCGGAATGATGGTTTTGGAAAGTGCCGATTCAACCAGGGGATGTAAATTGCGCCGACTGCCAGTTGCAGCGCTATTGTGCCTTTTTATCCAGCCCGCCTGGGCGGCCGATGTGACGGTCATTGTCATGTCCCAATCACGCGCGCCGATTTCCGATGCGGTGGTGACCTTGTCACCAACCGGCGGTGACGTGTCGAGCGGGGAGTCTCCCAAACACGCGGTCATGGTGCAAGAGCATCAGCAATTTGCACCATTCGTTCTTCCGATCCGGGTCGGAACGACCGTAGAATTTCCCAATCGGGATTCGTTCCGTCACCATGTGTACTCGTTTTCACCGGCCAAAACGTTCGAGCTCAAGCTCTACGGTGGCGGCGAAACCCAAACCGTCACGTTCGACGTCCCCGGCGCAGTCGCCTTGGGATGCAATATTCACGATAACATGCTGGCATACATCTACGTCGTCGAAACGCCGTACTTTGCGAAAACCTCGTCAAATGGCCGCGCGGTTATTCAAGGCGTGCCCCCTGGGAATTATGAGATCGCGGCATGGCACCCGAATCAAAAATCGCAGCCCTCGAACCCAACCGGCAATTTCGATGTTGTTTCCGAAAACAACGTCGAAAAAATCGTCTCGATCGAAATGAAACGAGATCGCCGGCCGCGCCAACCGGGCGCGTTTGACGAACAAGGTTACTGATCGGCCGTGTTCAAGACGTTTCAAGCGCGAATCGCGGTCTTCTTCACGGCGTTGTTCATCGCCGTTCAGGTGATCGCGTTCATCTCGGTGCGCAACGCGATCCTGGCCAATATCAACGGTCAAAGCCGGGACCAGCTTGCGCGCGCGGCGAGGTTCTTCGAAACGCGTATCGACGAGACCTCGGCAACGCTGGCCGGATGGTCGACCGTTCTGGCTTCGGATTTCGGTTTTCGCCAAGCCGTCGCCACGGATGACCGGGCGACCATTGTCTCTGCCGTGAATAACCTCGGCGCGCGCATGAACGCCGACCGCGTTCTGTTGATTTCATTGGATCAGCGCGTTTTGGCCGATACCGGCCTCGCGACGGACGGCGCAATCAGCGGAAACATCGTCGCCCCCGGTACTCCCGACGACTCGTTCCCGTTCGGCGATCTGATCGAATCCGCGGATATCGACCGGCAAGCGGTTTCTTTTGTCGTGATGGATGGCCGAATGTACCAATTGGTTATCGTGCCGATTCTCGCGCCCGTTCCGATCGCCTGGATCGCGATCGGCGCGGAAATCGACGCCAGGTTTGTGCGCCGATTGGCAGGCGACGCCGTATCTCCGCTCCAGATATCGTTCGCGCACGACAATGGTGACGGATCTTGGGAAGTTATCGCGACAACGCTGCCCCCTCGCCAAAAAAGCGCGCTTGAAGCACTGCTTCCGGGGATCGATCGCAACCGATCCCCCGATCCGCGGATTTTATCCGTCGTCAACGAGGATTTCGCGACATTGCTGTCGCCGCTGCCGGCCGCGGCGAAATCCGGGGCGGTTGCGGCCATTCTCCAGTATTCGCTCGACGCCGCTTTGAAACCTTTCGCGGGAATGTTTCAGCTGTTGCTCGTCCTGGCCGGAGGCTTCCTCGTCCTGACCGTCGGTGGCGCGCTGGTTATCTCGCGAAGCGTCGCGCGGCCGATCCGCGACCTCGACGAAGCCGCGCGCCGCATTCAACAAGGCGAGTACTCGACCAAGGTTCCGGTGACGCAATCGGATGAAATCGGCAGGCTGTCGGAAACCTTCAATCAAATGATGGACGGCATCGCCGAACGCGAATTGAAGATCGAATATCAGTCCCTGCACGATCCCGTAACCGGTTTACCCAATCGCGTGGCGTTCGAACGCTTCTTGACGACCTCGATCCAGTGGGCGGAACAAGGCCACCGCGCATTGAGCGTCTTTCTGGTTCAGATCGGCCGGTTCTCGGAAATCAACAATACGTTCGGCCACGATGTCGGCGATGAATTGATCCGTGAGTTGGGCAAGATTTTCCGCAAGATCGTCAAACAGGGCGATTTGGTCGCGCGCCACCAAAGCAACATGTTCGCTTTGCTTTTGCCGGGCGCGGGACACGAGCACACCAATCCGATCGTGCAAAGAGTTTTGGACGCCATCGAGGAACCCTTGGCGGTCGCCGGTAATGCGATCGACGTCACCGCATGGATTGGAGAGGCGGTCTTTCCCGAACACGGGATGACCGCGAAAACGCTTCTGCAACGCGCCGACACGGCGATCTACGAAGCCAAGCAGTCGGCCCGGCACTATGCCTTGTATGACGCCGACCTCGATCCCTACAAACCCGAACGGCTGTCGATTATGGGCGAATTGCGCCATGGGATCGATCGCGGCCAGCTCAAAATGTTTTACCAACCCAAAATTGACATCGCGACGGGCAAGATTTGTGCTGCGGAGTCGTTGGTCCGCTGGATTCATCCCACGCGTGGCATGACCTATCCCGACCATTTCATTCCGCTTGCCGAGCAAACCGGCAATATCCACAAGGTCAGCCGATGGGCGATCGACACCGTTGTCCGCCAGCTTTCGGCTTGGAAAAACGACGGCCTCGACATCAAGATCGCGGTGAACCTTTCCGCCCGCGACCTGAACAATCGCAAATTGCCCGAGTTGATCGCGGATTGTCTGGCCGCGCACGCCGTCCCCGCGTCGGCGCTGGTCTTGGAAATCACGGAAAGCGCCATCATGGAGGATCCCGCCCAAACGGTCGGTGTCTTATCGGCTCTTGAGGGGATGCATCTGACCCTAGCCATCGACGATTACGGGATCGGCTATTCGTCGATGTCCTATCTGCGGCGGCTTCCGGTCCGCGAATTGAAGATCGACAAGTCCTTTGTTCTCAATCTTTCCGGTTCGCCGGGGGACGAAATCATCGTCCGGTCGACAATCGAGCTGGGCCATAACCTCGGACTCAAGGTCACGGCGGAAGGAATCGAGGATCAAAACTCATTGGATCGCCTCCGCGAATTCGGCTGCGATTTCGGCCAGGGATACTTGATCGCCAAACCAATGGCGGGGCCCGATTTTGAAGCCTTCTGGCGAACGTCAGTTTGGGGTCCCAATACCCCGAGCGGGGATCCCCCGCAGCAACGGCGGCCGGCTTAGCCGTTCTTTTCGCACCCATGGTGCCTGTCAATTTTGCCGCTTTCGGCCCAAAATACGAAGATGGGTTCGGCTAGGCGTCATGTAAAAGCGGTCGCAGCGAGCGCATTTATATGTGCGGTTTTCGCGGCCTCGGCGCATGGCCAGAGCGAATTGCCGTCTTTCTCTGCCACGGGTTTGCTCGATCTACGTGTCGCCCTCACGGGTAAGAGCGTCAGTTGGGAAGACAGAGGCCTGGGCAAGACCCGGTTTGGCGCGGCAACGGACGGAAACAATCGGGTCATCGCGCGAATCGCCGAAGCCTCGTTGATCGTCAAGGGCGACCTGACCTGGGACATATCGGGCGTGGCGCACGTGATCGCCGGCGCGCAACAGGAACATCCGATCGACCTTGTTGAAGCCTACCTCGACTATCACCCGGTCCCGACGTCGCGTTATGGGATCAGGGGACGCGCGGGCGCCTTCTTCCCTACCATATCGCTCGAAAACACCGGACTGGGATGGACCAGCCCCTTTACGATCAGTTCGTCGGCGATCAACAGCTGGGTCGGCGAAGAATTGCGGACCTTCGGCGCGGAACTCACCGCGTTCCGGACCGGTGACGATATCGATGTGTCGCTGACCGGATCGGTTTACTACGCCAACGACCCTGCCGGCACGATCCTGACTTGGCGGGGTTGGGCGATTCACGACCGCAAATCAGGCATCTTCGAGAAGATCCCGCTGGCGCCGGTGCGCATTATCCGTCCGGGTGGAATCCTCGACAACCAAGCCCCCTACGTTGCGCCGCTTGCGGAAATCGACGACCGGGCCGGCTATTACGTCGGCGCCAATGTCGAGCACCACGATTTTGGCAGCCTGCACCTGCTGTATTACGACAATTCGGCCGACGATCGGGAGATTGAAGGCGGTCAATGGGCGTGGCTGACCCGATTCTTGTCGGTCGGATTGAAGACTGAGCTTCCGGCAAACGTCGATCTCGTCGCGCAATATCTCAAAGGGCGCACGTCGGTCATTACGATCCCGCCGCCGACGGGACCGATTTCGCGTACGCATTATGACTCGCTCTTTTTTCTTGTAAGCAAGACCTGGGGCCAGCACCGCGTCTCGGCTCGATGGGAACATTTTGCGACCCACGACCGAGACCGTTTCCCCGACAACAACAGCGAAACAGGTCACGGTTTGACGCTTGCATACGTCTTCTACCCGGTCGCGAAACAGCGCTTGACCCTTGAACTGCTGCATGTGCGTGCAGATCGGCCCGAGCGGACGCTCAGCTTCAATCTGCCGGCCAAGTGGCACGACACGCAGATTCAAGCCAGTTACCGGTTTTTCTTTTAAGGCCGGCAGGTACGACGGGAGGTTTTAGAATGTCCGATCCGGTTTATTCCCGTGGAATGGTCAACGCGGCGGCTACTGCGGGATTGATCGCGCTGACGATCTACTTGTTGGTCGTGGGCCAGGACATTTTGATGCCATTGGTCCTTGCCGTCTTCATTGCCTATCTGATCATCGCTCTTTCACATGCCATCCAGAGGATTTCCGCCGGAACCTTGAAACTGCCGGGTTGGGTTGCACTCACCCTCTCGGTTCTGGCGTTCGTCTTGGTCATCGCCCTTGTCGTTCAATTGATCGCCGGAAATATTCGAGCCGTGGTCGCGGCCGCACCCGAGTACCAAGACCGGCTCCAGGATTTGCTCGGGCGGGTTAACGCCTTCGTCGCCAAGGCGGCCGGACAGGAGCAACCCCTGACTTTTACGAGTCTCCTCGACCAAATCGATCTTCGGGCCGTCGTCGGCCGGTTTGCGGACGCATTCCAAAGCATTGCCGGAAATACCTTTCAGATTTTCGCTTACGTCTTTTTCCTGCTTTTGGAAAACCGCACGTTCGACCGAAAAATGAAAGCGATGTTTCCGGACACCGACCATGAACGAAGTGTACGCAAGACCTTGAATCAAATCGGCGGCCGTATCGAAACCTACGTTTTGATCAAGACTTTCATCAGTCTGCTGACCGGCGGCGCCAGCTATATCGTCCTGAAAATCGCCGGTGTCGATTTCGCGGCGTTCTGGTCGCTATTGATCTTCGTCCTCAACTTTATTCCCTACATTGGATCGCCGATCGGCATGCTGTTCCCGACGGTCCTCGCCCTCCTTCAGTTCGGTTCGCCGGTGACGGCCGCAGTCGTGCTCGGGTGTCTAATTGCGGTTCAGGCCGTAGTCGAAAACCTGCTCGAACCCCGTTTGATGGGAAGCTCCCTCAACCTCAGCCCGGTTTTCATGATCCTGTCACTTTCCATTTGGGGGGCGATCTGGGGAATCACCGGCATGATTTTGGCGGTACCGATGATGGTCATGATCATGATTGTATTGGCGCAATTCCCGGCCACGCGCGGATTCGCCGTCGCCATGTCGGAAACCGGCGAAATCGCCTGAAATCCGTAGCGGACGGCGGGGCAATCGCCCGAAGAACGGCGGAAACCCTGACCGAACGCGGCATTCGAGGGAGTTGCAAAATTTTCGCGGATACGAGGTATGATAGGCCGGTGTTTGGGAACGCCGTCTCGGATGGCGCCTGTGGAGGCACATCATGGTTAATCAGGTTCAGCACGATATGCTGGTCAAGCGCACCCACGACGAGGAAGCGCGCCAGGAATATTACGTCGATATCCGCCGCCATCTCGCCCGCAACGTCGCCGGCGGCAATCGCGCCGTTTATGCGAAGGTCGTCAAGCCGAACTTCCTAAAGGAACATGGCCGCGAACCGGCGACGCGCAGCGAAGTCCGCGCGGTCATGACCCGTAATCCGTATTACCAGATGTACAGCGCCATGCAGCGCCACACCCAGGAAATGACCTGGGACTCGGTCATCGACTCGGTGGAACGCCAGTTGCCCGACCTTGCCGACCGCGCCAAACGGATTTCCGGACGCTCGGGCGGCACGCTGACCCTTGATCCCGGCTTCAAGGTCCCCCCTTACCTGACGTTTTACGATATCCACCTGCAACCCGGCGGATATCACACAAGTTTGAGCGGCGACGATGTTTCCGCCGGCGCGCTCTATGAGCGCGCGACGTTCATGTATTCCATGGGCAACCTTGGACCGCACGGCGATTACCTTGGACGGTCCCTGGTCGAGCACTTCAAAAAGCGGTTCCCGCATATCAAACCGAAACGCATCCTCGATATGGGATGCACCGTCGGTCAAAGTACGCTCGCGTGGGCCGAAGCGTTCCCCGACGCGGAGATCCATGCCATCGACGTCGGCGAATCGGTGCTGCGATACGCCCATGCGCGGGCCGAAGGGTTGGGTATCAAAGTGCATTACGCCCAAAAAAATGCCGAGGACACCGGTTATCCGGACGGTTGGTTCGACGTCGTGCTATCCCACATCATCATGCACGAGACGGCGACGCCGGCCGTGCCCCGCATCTATGCCGAGAGCCTCAGGCTGTTGCGCGACGGCGGCGTAACCATGCACATGGATAATCCTCGGCTGAAGGAATTGCCGCCCTTCGACGCCTTCCTGGCCGAATGGGAAGTGCACAACAACAACGAAAAATTCGGCGGGACGTACCGGGAAATGGATTTGGTGTCGGTTGCACATAAAGCCGGATTTTCCGAAGGAAATGCAACGTTGGAGATGATTCCATTTATCGCGCCACCGACGGTGATGAACTACACGACGAAGGGATTTGCGTTTCCCTGTCTCGTCGGCGTCAAGTGAGTCGCATCGACGTCTAACATTGCAACGCACGCGCATTGTCGCGCGTAGATTTTCCACGGCGTCGCAACATAGCGACGCCGTTTTTTATCGCGTACACGCCGGGTTCGAGAATCGAAATCGATGAGGTGCGATCACAGAAAAAAAATAAATCAAGCAGAATTTGCGAAGCGCGCCTAAAAACACTTGTGCATGTGTGTCAAGTAAGTTTAAGACTTGCGCGCTTGAGTGTGATTGCTCAGGTGGCGCGTTCATTGTGAACGTTGCCTCGCTCCTACAACACAGGGGATTTATCATGGCTGCGAAGAAGAAAGCGAAGAAGAAAGCGAAAAAGGCTGGCAAGAAGAAGTAGTCGCCCTTAACGCTTGTACGTACAGGGATTGCACAACAGGAAACGGTTCATCGACTTGTGCGGGTGAAAGGGCCAAGCTCTTCAAGTGTGAGGCGCAACGCTTAACCCCGGAAAACCTGCGCAGTTTGAAAACCGGTTGTGACGAAAACCCGCTGAGCAATAGCTCAGCGGGTTTTTGCTTGCCCGAATGCCTCTACCGTTGAAGCACGTCCGCCAACGCCGCGACGCAGGTCAAGACATGACGGCGTGTTGCGCTTTGGCCCATCAATCCAATCCGCCACGCCTTACCGGCAAACGCTCCTAACCCACCGCCGATCTCGAGGCCGAATTCATCGAGAAGACGGCGCCGGGTCTTGGCGTCATCGATCCCTTCCGGAATAGAAACAAGATTGAGTTGCGGGAGCCGGTCGGGGGCAGCGACGGGAAGCGTCAAACCGAACCGTTCCAGACCCGCGGCCAATTGTTGGTGCATTGCGGCATGTCGCGCCCAAGCATTTTCCAAGCCTTCTTCGTGCAGCATGATCAGCGCTTCGTGCAGGGCGAAAAGCGCGTTGACGGGCGCGGTGTGATGGTAGGTTCTCGCCCCCTCGCCTGCCCAATAGGCCGCGACCAGCGATAGGTCGAGGAACCAGCTTTGAACTTTGGTCTTGCGGGTCTTGACGGTGTCGACGGCTCGCGGACTGAAAGTCACGGGCGATAGTCCAGGCGGACACGACAAGCACTTCTGCGTTCCGCTGTAGACGGCGTCGGCTCCCCAGTTATCCACAGCGACGGAAATGCCGCCCAAACTGGTCACGGCGTCCACGACCGACATCATGCCTGCATTCGCGGCCAGTCCACACAGCGCCGCCGCGTCGGATTTGACCCCGGCGGATGTTTCCGCATGGACGAAGGCCAGAAGCTTGGCGCCTGGGTTGGCTTTGATCGCCGCTTCGGCCTTATTGGGATCCACCGGCTTACCCCAATCGTCGGTCACCATCACCGCCGCTGCGCCGCACCGCTCGACGTTTTCCTTCATGCGGCCGCCGAATACGCCGTTGGCGCAGACAATGGCAGTATCGCCGGGTTCCAAAAGGTTCGCGAAGCAGGCTTCCATGCCGACCGATCCTGGACCCGAAACCGGAAACGTCATGGCGTTCTTGGTCTGGAAGGCGAATCGGAGCAGGTCTTTGATCTCATCCATCATCGCGACAAACACCGGGTCGAGATGGCCGATGGTGGGGCGCGCCATGGCCGCCAGAACGCGCGGATGCACGTCCGACGGCCCTGGCCCCATCAACATACGAGTCGGGAATTGCAAAGCGTTCGACATCACGGCTCCGGTGTCAGCAGATATGGTGGCAAGACGGTTGGAACTCGCCGGAAAGAAGACCACCTTAGTATGACCTGCGCACAGAGGCGAAGGAGCGAATTGAGCGATTTGCGCCGTTCGGACCTAGCTTACGCCGCCGCCCGGTGCTTGAATGGCCGGACGCGGAACAACGCGAAGTGGAGTGCGGCATGGCGGGATTTACCACACGTCCGGAACTGGTCGGATCGTTCGGCATGGTGGGTTCGACCCACTGGCTGGCCTCGGCGGCAGGTTTCGGAATCCTCGAACGAGGCGGAAACGCCTTCGACGCCGCGGCCGCAACCGCGTTCACGCTGCAAGTCGTCGAACCGCACCTGAACGGCCCCGGCGGCGAAGCCCCGATTATCCTCCATCACGCCGAAAGCAAACGGACCGTTGTCGTCTGCGGTCAGGGCGTCGCACCCAAAGCCGCCACCATCGCCGCCTACCACGATCTCGGCCTCGACATGGTACCGGGGGCCGGGTTCCTGGCCGCGTGCGTACCGGGAACAGTCGACGCATGGCTGCACGTGCTGGCGAACTACGGCACCAAGCCCGTCGCCGAGATTCTCGCGCCTGCGATCCATTATGCCGAAGCCGGCTTCCCCGCCCTGCCCGGAATTTCCGGTTCGTTGATCGGCATGCGGAAGCTGTTCAACAACGATTGGCCGACGTCGGCGGCGCTGTGGCTGCGGGATGGGGAAGCCCCCACGACCGGCGAAATCCTCAAGAACCCGCAGATGGGCGCAATGTACCGCCGGCTGGTCAAGGAAGCCGAAGCCGCCAAAGGCGGCCGCGAAGCGCAAATCGAGTCGGCGCGGCGCGCATGGTCGACCGGGTTTGTGGCCGAAGCGATCGACAAGTTTGTCCGCACGCCTTTGATGGACAGTTCGGGACGCCGCCATGCCGGCGTCATCACCGGCGACGACATGGCCGCTTGGCGCGCGAGCGAAGAAGACCCGGTGTCCTACCAGTACGGCGATTACAACGTGCTGAAATGCGGTCCGTGGGGCCAGGGCCCGGTGTTCCTGCAACAGTTGGCGCTGCTGGCAGGGTTCGATCTCGGCAAAATGGAACCCAACGGGCCGGACTTTATCCACACCTACATCGAATGCGCCAAATTGGCCTTTGCCGACCGGGAAGCCTATTACGGCGATCCGAATTTCGTGAAGGTCCCGCTCGACCAATTGCTCGACGCCAAGCACAACGCCGAACGACGCAAGCTGGTGGGTGCGACCGCGTCCCTCGAGAACCGGCCCAGCATCATTCCGGGCTTCACCATCGTGCCGACTCCGATTACCGGGGCCGACGCCAACATCGATACACCGGCGGTTTCGGTCGGCGAGCCGACCGTACGCCGCGACGGCGTGGTCAAAGGTGACACGGTGCACCTCGACACTGTGGATAAGTGGGGCAACATGGTCGCCGCCACCCCCAGTGGCGGCTGGTTCCAAAGCTCGCCCACCATTCCCGAACTCGGATTTTGCCTCGGCTCACGTGCGCAGATGTTCTGGCTGGAGCAAGGCCACCCCAGCGCCTTGGCCCCTGGCAAGCGCCCGCGCACCACACTGACCCCGACCATGGCCTTCCGGGACGGCAAGCCTTACATCGCATTTGGCACGCCCGGCGGCGACCAGCAGGACCAATGGACGCTGGTCTCGTTCCTGCACCACGTTCACCACGGCATGAATTTGCAGGAAGCCATCGATGCGCCGGCGTTCCATTCCGAGCACATGCGCAGTTCGTTCTATCCGCGCACCGCCAAACCCGGCGTGCTGGTCGCCGAAAAGCGCTTGAGCGATGCGACCGTCGCCGAACTGAAGCGCCGCGGGCATAAAGTCGAATTGACCGGCGAATGGTCCTTGAGCCGCATGGCCGCCGTCTCGCAGCAAGACGGCCTCTTCCGCGCCGCCGCCAGCCCGCGCGGCATGCAGGGGTATGCGGTCGGACGCTGACGAGCCGATTAAGTCCGCGCGCCCGCGGGTTTGACCCACCGCCACAGAATTGCCGCAGCGACGATCGCCAGGACGAGCCCGGCGTAACCGCGTTCGGGATCCCAAATCGCTGGATCGGCGATGCCGAGCAGGCCCGCCTTCTCGCCTGCCCCGAAGAATGTGTAAACCGTTGCGTTCCACAGGCCGTGGCAGACGCTTGGAACCAGGAGCGAACCGGACTTCAGGCGCAACAGGCCCATCGCAATCCCAAACACCGTGGACCCGATCACGTATTGCGGAACTTTGCTCAGCGGTTGGGCGAAATCCGGCTCGATGATCGGCACCATCAAATGCCAAAGACCAAAGGCGATACTGGTCCAAACAATCGTTTTTGTCGGTGAGAAGCCCGACCGCGCGCACAGGCCCCACAAAGCGCCGCGGAAAAACCCGTCTTCGGTGATCAAGGTCAGCACCGCAGTGACCACGGCATTGAGAACGACCCGCCGGACGGCCGTCGCGGCCGAGAAACCAGTCAAATCGATAATGCCCGCCGCCCACGCGCCCAATGCCACCAACCCGATGATCCCGATGACGTAGGCGACCGCGAGCGCGTAGGATTTTCCGTCGCCAAGCGCCACGCCCATGTCCGCCTTGGAGAGCTTGCAGGCAATCCAGGCACCGATCATCAAAACTGCCAGCCAAAAGTTATAGAGTTCCCCCTGCCCGGTCGCGAGCTGCAAGATCGGCGATCCGACCACCGCCGCGACAGACCAGACCAGCGGCGAAGACAGCAACGGTATTCCGCGCATGACACGGGTTCCTTTTTCAGCCGAAGACGTGATCAGCCCTCATCTTCGCAATCGTTGCTGTATTGTAGCCAAGCTCAGACAACAACATATCGGCATGTTCATTCGGCAGCGGACTTTCAAACCCGAACTCCGCGGGTTCATCGCTGAACTTGATCGGATTGCCGATGTGACGATTGCCGTGATCGTCAGTCAGCACCATGCCGCGCGCGGCGGCTTGGGGCTGGCGCAGCGCTTCGGCCATGTCCATCACCGGCGCCCAGCCGAGGTCCATGCCCGATAACGCTTCGATCCATTCGGCCTGCGTCTTGGCTTTGAACGCGCCGCGCAGGAAGTCTTTTACCGGTTCCTGGGCGACGCAATCATCCTTGAGGCATAGCGCCACCAAATCTTTACGTCCCAAATAACCGAGCAGGTTCTCGGCGAACTTGGGCTCACGGCCCGACAGCGCGATGAAGCGGCCGTCCTTGGTTTCGTAGATGTTGTAGAATGCCGCGCCGCCGATGGATCGGCCTGTACGGGTGGTTGGCGGTTTATCCTCGGCCAAGACAGGGCCGGTGAGATGCGCCGCAAACGACAGCAACGAGTCGTACATGGTGGCGTCGACGAAATCGCCCTGCCCGGTTTTTTCGCGCCGGTAGAGCGCCATAAGAATTCCGGAAAGGCCCATCATCGCCGAGGCCATGTCCGCACTTGGAAAGCCTGGGACCACGGGTTTTCCGTCGCCGCTGTCGTTGATGGCAAGAAACCCGGTGAGTGCCTGCGCACCCATGTCGTGGGTTGCCTTGCCGTACAAGGGCCCCGAATACCCGAATGCCGACACGGCGCAGTAGATCAAACGCGGGTTGCGCGCCTTGAGGTCCGTGTAGCCGAGGCCGAGTTTGTCCATCACGCCAGGACGAAACCCTTCCACCAATACATCTGCGGTCTCCGCCAGTTTGGCGAGGATTTCCTTGCCGTCGGGATGCTTGAGATTGAGCGTGATCGCTTTCTTGCCGCGATGCAGGTTGCGGAACCAGATCGACTGAGGTTTGCCGTCGGGGCCCGGTTCGAACGGGCCATAATTGCGCGACGGTTCGCCGCCGGGTGGCTCGATGCGGATCACTTCGGCGCCATGATCGGCCATCATCAGTGTCAAATGCGGAGTCGGCAGGAACATGCCGAGATCGATGACGCGCAAACCTTCGAGTTTCATGGTGCGCGCCCTAGATCGCCTTTGCCGCCCGCAACCGCGCGATGCCGGCAGCGTCGTAACCGATCTCGTGCAAGATGGCGTCGTTGTCCTGGCCCAGTTTCGGCGCGTACTTCGACGGCACACGGCCGCCGTCGAGTTTGACCGGGTTGGTCAGCGCGCGCATGTCCGGACGGTCCGGATGCGGCACGGTTTGCACCATCTTGGTTTGCTGCAGGAACGGATTGTCGAGCGCGCGGTCGATGCCATACACGGGCCCCACCGGCAATTTGCCCTTAAACACCGCGATCCATTCGTCGGTGGTCTTGGTGCCGAACACATCATCGAGAATTTGGGTTAGTTCCGCGCGGTTCTTGAGCCGCGCCGCCATGTCGGCGAAGCGGGGGTCGGCGCCGAGATCGCGGCGGCCCAAACCGTCGATCAGGATGTCCCAGAACTTCGGGTTCTGCGCCATCACGAAAATCCAGCCGTCTTTGGTTTTCTGCAATTGGCTGGGTGTCACGGACGCGTGCGCGCCGCGCGGCACCTGACCCGTCACCAGGCCCTCGTTGAGATACCAGATGCCGGGATAGGTCAGCTGATGCAAGGCCAAGTCCATCAAACTAAGATCGATATCGCGGCCGATGGCGTCGCCGGTCTTGCAGGCCATGATCGCCGAGGTCGCGGCAAACGCCATCATTGTCCCGGTCATGAAATCGACCATCGACACGCCGAGTCTGACCGGCGGTCCGTCGGGCTCGCCGCTCATGGACATGAAACCCGCTTCGGCCTGCATCAAAAAGTCGTAGCCCGGCCAGGTGATGCGCTCATTGTCGCGGCCATAGGCGGAAATATGCCCGCAGACGATTTTGGGATTGATCTTGCCGAGGTCCCTGTATTCGAGGCCGAGCTTGGCCGGTTGATCGCCGCGCATGTTGTGAATCAGCGCATCGGCGGTCTCGACCAGCTTGTGCAGCACATCGCGGCCATCGGGCGATTTCACGTCGAGAGTCAGGCTGCGCTTGTTGAGATTGAAACACTGGTAATAGAGGCTGTCGTGTTCGCCCAGGAAATAGGGCCCGGTGTCGCGCGCGAAATCGCCGCCGGTGGCGGGATTTTCGATTTTGATCACGTCCGCGCCCATGTCGGCCATGATCATGGTGCAATAGGGCGCGGCGCCGTACTGATCCATGGTGAGGACGCGCACGCCTTTCAGCGGCAAGGGTTTGTCGGACATCGCGCGGTCTCAGACTGGATTTCGTTCGATCAGCTGGCGCGCGATGATAATGCGCTGCATCTCATTGGTGCCCTCGCCGATCAGCATCAAAGGCGCGTCGCGGTAGATGCGCTCGACGATGAATTCCTTGGAATAGCCGTACCCACCCATGATGCGCATCGCTTCGAGCGAGCAGAACTGCGCGGTTTCGGTGGCGAAGTACTTGGCCATGCCCGCTTCCATGTCGCAACGCCGGCCCGCGTCATAAGCGGATGCGGCGCTTTCGACCAGTAGGCGCGCGGCTTCGACGCGGGTCGCCATTTCGGCCAGCTTCAACTGAATGGCTTGGTGCTGACAGATCGGTTTGCCGAAGGTCTTGCGCTGTTGGCTGTACTTGGTCGCCTCTTTCAACGCACGCGACGCCAGACCGACGCCGCGCGAGGCGACATTGATGCGCCCCAACTCCAACCCGCCGACGGCCTGATAGAACCCCTGCCCTTCGACGCCGCCGATCAGACAATCCTTGTGGACGCGAAAGTCGTTGAACGCCAGTTCGGCAGAATCGATGCCGTGATAGCCGAGTTTTTCGAGCTTGCGCGAAACCGAGAATCCCTCGCCCTTCTCGGCGATAAACAAACTCATACCCTTGCGCGGCGGCTCGGCCTTGGGATCGGTTTTAACCAGCAGCGAATAGATTCGGCCCTCGATTCCATTTGTAATCCAGATCTTCGATCCGTTGATAACGTAGTCGTCGCCATCCTTGACCGCGCGTGTGCGCAGGCTGCCGAGGTCCGACCCGGTGTTGGGTTCGGTGAAGACGG
>JAGREB010000145.1 GCA_020446775.1 Paracoccaceae bacterium | reverse complement strand
ACGGCTCGTGCGTGTACATCATGTGTCCGCCGTCGAAGTAGCTCATGGTCACGCGGTCGAGATCGATCCCATTGTCGGCCATCGTCAATTCGGTCGAATGGAACGGTGTCGCAAGGTCGTAGTAGCCATTTGCGACAAAGACGCGGAAATCCGCGTTCTCGCGCATGGCCGTGCCCAGGTGCGGCGCAACGTTAACATAGGTGGCCCACCCGCCGTCGCTTTCCGTCCATTTCCATTTTGAAAGCGGCGCGAAGTCCAGAATGCGGTAGCGCCGCTCGAAATCGACTTTCAGTGTCCGCGTAAGGTAATCGTTGATCGCTGTGACGAAAGCGCCGTCGACGCCATAGCCGGACGGATCGTTGTCGAACGTTTCGCCGGCGTCATCGTAATCCTTGCCGGTATAACGTGCATCGTAGCGGCCGATCACCTTGCCTTCGTCACGCAACAACTGTTTCATGAAGCGCAGAGCATTGATCCTAAGATCGGTCTGCTCGATGTAGGTTTCGCTGAGGCCTGTGTAATGCGCCAGCTTGGCGACCACTGCGCGCCGCTCCTCGCCCTTGAGCGCATTTCCTTTCAGCAAGGCCGCGACATACTCGGTGTCGGCGAAATTGCGCACCTCCTGCAAGAATGCAGGAAGGTTGTCGGGCTTCGGGTCGATCTTGCCGTGATACCAAGCCGCGGCGGCGTAAGTCGGAAGGAAACCGACGAACGGCATCTTGCTGCCCTTGTTGAAGTCGGCCGTGTGAAAGTCGAGGATCGAGGAAATCAGCACAACACCGTTGACGGTAATGCCCCGGTATCCGCCTTGCAGGGCGGCCACCAACCTGGCCGCGCGGGTGGTGCCGTAACTTTCACCGGCAATGTACTTGGGTGAGTTCCAGCGACCGTTTTTCGTCAGCCATAGCCGGATGAATTCCGCGATCGATTCAGCGTCTTCTTTCAGACCCCAGAATTCCTCATCCTTTCCCTTGCCGACGGCTTTCGAGTATCCGGTGCCGACAGGATCGATGAATACCAAATCGCTGGTATCGAGAATGCTGAAAGCGTTGTCTTCGATACGGTACGGTGCGGCACCGGCATGTCTACCGTCGCTCGGCACGACGATCCGCTTGGGACCGAACACGCCCATGTGCAGCCAAAGCGATGCGGAGCCCGGGCCGCCGTTGAACACGAACGTCACTGGCCGCGTGCGCGGATCGCCGGCGTCCTTTCGGGTGTAGGCGACGGTGAAAATCGACGCGATCTCTTCGTCCTTGTCGTTCTTTAAGACCGTTTCGCTTGCCGTCGCGCGGTAACTGACGCGCGCTCCGCCGAATGTTCCGGTGAAGTCGTTGACGAAGGCTTTGGCGTCGTATTTCTCGGGTTTATCCGGCTTGGTCTTGGCGGATTCGTCTTGCTTGCCTGGCGTGTCTTCCGCGTGAGCGGGACCCATCGGCAGGCACATGGCCGACAAACACATGGCGGCGATGATCGCAATCGGTGCGAAACGTTTCTTGAGCATCATAAGACAACCTCTATGGAAGCGGCGGCGATCCCGTATGGCCGGGGCAATCAGGCGCTAAGAATCAGGCGCTAAGAATATTGAGATTTTCGCAGTTCGACAAACCGTTTGCGGCGACGTGTAAACGCAGCCCGGCCTCCGAAATCGCGAAGCTTCTCATTGTTTTCGAAATCGAAACCCGAAAATCGATCGCCTGCGATCTTAAAGAAAGATGTAATCGTGGCGTCCACGAACGTGGAGAAATTCACTCATGCGCCGTTCGGTCAAATATCTAGTCTCCGTATCCGGGTCTCGTCATAATGGGTCGACGAAGAGAGTTAGCGCCATGGAAATCGGATTGCACGACGCGAGCGCTGCCATTTCGCGACGGTCGCTCCTGCGCATTGCCGGAGCGAGTGGCGCGGTTAGTTTAATTCCATCCGTTGGTCAAGCCGATGGCGCTGTCGCTGATGCCGTTTCCGATCATGCACGGGGTGGGGTCCGCGTCGCTGCGGTTCAAATGCGGCCTTCAAATACCGTCCGCGAGAATCTGAATCGCATGTGCGCCGCGATCGATCGCACGCAATGTCTCGGTGAACGCAAGGAATTGATCTGTTTTGGAGCGCACGCTCTCGACAATGGCGCGGCAACGGCGGTGATTGCGCGAAACGGTGCCGAGATCGCGACGCTCTCGGCTAAAGCGCAGCGCCATGGCTGCCACCTCTTTTTCGGTGCGTGTGTCGATGCGGGGCGGAACAGTGCGCGGGAGCGCGCGCTCATCCTGATCGAGCCGACGGGGCGATTGTCGATGGCGTCGCGCGAAGCCGTCAAAACGACAAGCGCGATTGGTGCAATTGCCTTGGTGCCTTCGGCCCGTCTGTACGCTTCGCACGAAAGAGCGATCATTTCCGGCGCCGATATCCGCATCTTTGCGCCCGTGCGCGGCGCCGAACTCAACGATTGGGCGCAGGATGGCGCGATGCGGGGAAATTCGATCAAAGTCACAACCGTCAATGATACGGTCGCTAAATCGCTGATTCTCGGTACGGTCATCTCGGGACCTGTTGGAGAGATTCGCGCGGCGGTCTCGTCGGCTTGGGAGCAGGTCGTCGCCGCCGAGTTATCTCGTCCCGAATTCACGTTTGGCGCATAGGACCGGCCGGTAAGCCAAGGGCGGGACTCGCGCGATCTTACGATCCGACGTGGGCTTCGGCGCGCAGTTTGGCCAGGTCGATCACGTCGACATCGGCAGCGCTGCCGAACTTGACCGCACCCGAAGCCTTGAGATGCGAGAACGCGCGACTCACGGTTTCCATGGTCAGTCCCAAGAAGTCGGCGATGTCCTGGCGGGTCATCGGCACGTTGATGCGCTCGGTTTCAAGTGCCAACAACTCTTGGCGATCCCGCAAATGCAGGAGAAATGATGCGACCCGCGCATGGGAGTTCTTGCGCCCCAAGGTGAAGACGAGATCGAGCACATTATTGAGGATGCGCGCCGACATCTCCGCGTAAGCGACGCCGAGTTCCGGCCGGGTTGCAAGTTCGGAGGTAAGCTTCGCGTGGGGAATGGCCCAAACCGTGACCGGCGTCAGGGCCTCGGCCGCCGAGTTGTATGTCGGTGCAAACGACATGCCGAGGAAATCGCCGGGAAACAGGAACGCGAGAATTTGGCGTTCACCGTTTTCCGCATAGCGGGTCACCACCACGCGGCCCGACTCGACACAATAAACATCGGTCACAGGATCGCCGTCGCGAAATAATGTCGCGCCGGCCGCGAAGCTGATCTTGCGGCCCGTCGAGAAAAGATCGCGTACGATCTTGGGCGACGACATTTGGGGCGGGGGACGGAGCGTCATCGTATGCTCAGGAACATGTTGCGCCGCCCAACACGCAGAATCGTGCGCAGTGCGGATGGTTGAGGAATACGGAACGCGACGCCTCGTGCAGAGTTCGCCCCATTTCGAATTGGGGATCATAAGGCAACAGCGTGCAGGCGGCGACAACGGGCGCGGGCGCCCCTTTGTGTTTCACCACCATGCGCGATGACGCGCACATCACGCTTTCGGGAGATTTTTTCAGGATACCCCAGCATGCTGTCGTAATCTCGGCGACGTCGCGGTGTGCATCCATCTCGGGAAACAGAACGAGTTCGGCCGGATTTTCCGCGTCGATCGGCCATTCGTGAGCGGCGAACAGTTGCGCATAACCTGCGCGCGTGGCGGTTTCGGTTTCGTTGGGTGGTAGACGGCCGGCGATGTGAACGGTGAAGCGGTTCTCAATCAGCCAGTCGATGCCTGCGACAGCGGGCTGCCAGCTCCGCGGGCCGCGTTCCCGTTCGTGGGTCTCGGAGTCGTAGTGGTCGAGAGAAACGCGGATGATCAGGCGTTCGCGCGCCGACGCGGAAATCTCCTGCAATCGGCCCCGAACCTTCATCATCGGCTTCATCGCGTTGGTCAGGATGATCACGCGAAACCCGCGCGCAAGCGCATCAACGACCATGTCCATGAAGTCCGGATTCATGAACGGTTCGCCGCCGGTAAATCCGATTTCTTCCGTATTCATATTTTCGGCGGCGATCTCGTCGAGATACGCCGCGACCTCTGCGGCCGACAGATAAACCAGCCGATCATTGGTCGGAGAAGATTCGATATAGCAGTTGTGGCAGGTCAGATTGCACAACGTGCCGGTATTGAACCACAGCGTCCGCAATGCCGTCAGGGCGACGGACGCACGTTGCGATCCGTCCGCGGTGACACGTAGGTCGCGGAACTTTTCCGGTCCGAGCGCAACAAATCCCTGGCCGTCGTCCGGGGTCATGCTATTTCCACCCCATCGATTTCACTTGCTCGCGGGTATTCGGGGAAGCCGAATATCGTGCAGGCGATCATAATACGCAACCGGGCCGCGATTCACACTCATGCCGTCTTTCGATCACCCCGATCCGCGGCGGTTACTGCAAGGCATGTATGACGCCGCTGTGGCGGCTGCGCATCCGCGCGCGATTGTGCGTCGCCATTTGCCGCCGCCGCCAAAGGGGCGCACGATCGTGATCGGCGCGGGCAAAGCATCCGCCGCTATGGCCGAGACGCTGGAGCAGGCATGGGGCGGCGATCTGTCGGGCGTGGTCGTGACCCGCGACGGATACGCACGGCCGACCCTCCACATCGAAGTGGCCGAAGCCGGTCACCCGATCCCCGATGAGCGCAGCGTCCACGCCGCGCGCCGGCTTTTGCATCTGGCGGCTACGGCGGGTGACGACGACCTTATTCTGTGCCTCATTTCCGGAGGGGCGTCCGCGCTGGCGGCGATGCCGCGCCAAGGCGTCAATCTCGGCGAGAAGCAGGCGGTCACGCGCCGGCTGCTCGCGCGCGGCGCGGCCATCGACGATATCAATTGCGTGCGCAAACATTTGTCGTCGGTCAAGGGCGGCCAGCTCGCCGCCGCTGCAGGAAAAACCCGGATACGTTCGCTGATTATCTCGGATGTGGTCGGTGACAACATCGGTGTGATCGGATCCGGGTTGACGGCCCCCGATCCGTCGACCTGCGCCGACGCGCTCCGGATCATCGATCGTTATCAAGTTTCGATAAGCGATGGCGTTCGATCGCAACTGCTGTCCGGTGTTTGGGAAACGCCCAAGCAGCTGCCTTCGACGGTGGAAAATATCATTATTGCGCGGCCGCGCGATGGCCTGGCCGCCGCCACCGCGTTTGCGGCCAATCACGGTCTCCCTTGCATAAATCTCGGCGATCGATTTTCAGCGTCCGCCGGCGAAGTAGCAGCCGCGCATGTTCGTGCCATCAACGATGTTCTAGAAGGCACGCACACGGTCAAGGCGCCGTGCGTCATCGTTTCCGGCGGAGAAGCGGTGGTCAACGTGGTGGGTGACGGGCGGGGCGGGCCGAACACGGAGTTTGCGCTCGCGCTTGCAGCGTCCTTGCCGCGCCGCGCGAAAATTTGGGGAATTGCCGCTGACACTGACGGCACCGACGGAATCGGCGGACATGCCGGCGCCATGATCGCGCCCGATACCGTCGTGCGTGCGCAAGCCGAAGGCTTGGACCCCCAAGCTTTTCTGAGTCGCAACGATACGGCATCGTTTTTTGAACGCCTCGGCGACTTGCTTGTTCCCGGACCGACGTTCACGAACATCAACGATTTTCGAGCGATTTACGTTTCCGCGCCGTAAAGATCGCCGATTGGTTGTTGTTTATTGCCAGCGATCAACCGAGAAGTCGTACTTTGTCGCAATGCCGCTCAATGGCCGCTCAACGGCATTGTTTCGCCGCCCGGCATGACGATACATTGCCACGTAAGCAAAAAGCGCGTGGTGTGGGTTTCAGGCATGACCGACAAAAAAGCCGAAGTATTGATTACGCGGGCGGCCGCCAACATCCGCAAAGCCGCAGTGGCGGATCGCAAACGCCGCGCCGAACTTACCAGCGTGGCCGAATACCTCGAAAGCATGGTCTACGAGAAGGAACTCGGTTACGGCAAACCGATGTACGAGGATAATCCGGCGCCGGTCGGCGCGGAATCCGCCGAAGACATCAAAAAAATGATGAAACCCTTCAAAGTGCGTTTGACCCGCTAACGAACGCTCCCGCCGTCCCCTCCGTGCCGCGTCCACCGGCCAATAACGCCAAACCCAACCGAGACAATAAAATGGTTGCGAGTCGAACCAATACGTGGTTGATGGGACCGGGTAGGATGGGATTTGCAGGCGATTGATATGCCGGCACGAGCCAAAACATTGAAGCGCGCGCGACAACGCAAGGTTGCCCCGATCCGGTTGCGCAAACCGGCATCGCGCCGATTTGCGGAGCGCTTTTCCCTTGAATTCTTCGCAGATCAGATCGCCGCGGCGATTGTCGTCATAGACGACCGCGGCAAGGTGGTGTTCGCCAACGCCAAAGCCTATGGCCTGTTGCGTCTGGCGCCGTCCGCTGTCCTCGATGAACCGCCGAGCGGCTTGATCCGGATTTGTTATGACCGGGCGCGTCAGCGCGCACCGCAAGGCGAACCGTTGGTGTTCGAGAACTATTTCGCGGGGCGTTGGTTCGAAGTTCAGGCGTATCGCATCGGCCAGGACTTGCCGAGTCAAGGCGGGCCGTATCTGTTGATTTCGCTCGCTGATATTTCCGACCGCAAGCGGCGCGAATTCGATACGCTTGAGAACATGGCGGGTCTGGAGGAAGCGACCCGTATCGCCCAAATGGGCACGTTCAGGATCGACCACACGACGCATGAGATTCAGTGGTCGCCTCACATGTACATTTTGCACGGGGTGACACCCGAACGATTCCGCCCGACATTGAATGCCTACGCGGCGCTGGTTTATCCGGAAGACCGTGAAATCGTGGCTCGCAACATGGCGCTGGAAGGCGCCAGTTACGAGGGCGGGTTCCAGTACCGAATCGTCAAGCCGGACGGCGCATTGCGGTGGGTCAATCTCGACCGGCGCGTACTGTTCGACACCGACGGCGAACCCTACGGCGTTTTCGGCACCGTTCAGGACATCACCGAGACGAAGCAACGCGAACAAGAATTGCAGCGCTTGTTGCGCCGTAATGCCATCTTGTACGAAGCATTGGAGGCGTCACCAATCGGTGTCGGCGTCTTGTCGGCGGAAGACGAAAAGCCACAATTCATCTACGTCAACACCGCTTTCCAGGAAACGACGCTTCATTCGGTCGACACGTTGAACCCGCGCGGGATCGTGTCGCTTGCGGCGGGCCCGGGTTCGAGCGAGTGGCAACAGGTCAACGGCGCGATCGAGTCCTCGCAAAGTTTGTCGATTGAATTGGACTGCGTTCGCTCCGACGGCGCGGTCTTTCCGGCACTGATCGAAATCGCGCCGGTTCGCGATCACCCGGGTAAGCCTGCGTCCGCGTTCGTTATCAACGTGCGCGATTTAACTGCGGATCGCCAGCGTGCGGCGGTTTTCCTGCAATCGCAGAAAATGGAAGCGCTCGGCCAGTTGTCAGGCGGCGTGGCCCACGAAATCAACAACCTGCTCCAGCCGGTCATCGCGCTCTCCGATCTTGGGCGGGATGCGGTCACCGCCGATCCGCCGCGTGCGGCACGATATCTTCAGGTGATCGGCAACAGTGGCCGCAAGGCGCGCGACATCGTGCGGCAAGTCTTGACGTTCGCACGCCGGGACTCACCGCAACTCGGCGAGTTCGAATTGGTGCCGTTGGTCGAAGACGCCATCAATTTGGCGCACAAGGGAGTCCCGCCCGGGATGGAAATCGTTTTTTCCGTCGAGGGGCGCGGCTTCAAGGCGGTGTGCAGCCCGACGCAGGTTTCTCAAGTCGTGTTGAATCTAATACGCAACGCCGTCGACGCCATGAACGGTATCGGCACTGTCGAAGTCGCGTTACGCCGCCGTGAAATTCTTGAATCCGGCGAGCAGATCAAAGGTCTCGATCCCGGCACATGGTTCGAACTCTCGGTCAAGGACCACGGCTGCGGAATCGACGAGACAACGCGCGCGCGTGTATTCGAGCCGTTTTTCACGACCAAGCCGGTCGGCAAGGGGACCGGCCTCGGATTGTCCGTGGTCTACAGTATTGTGACGGGATGGGGCGGTACGGTGGAAATCGACAGTCAAGTTGATGTGGGAACGCGCGTAATGCTATACATCCCTGAAGCGGGCTCAGATTCGGAACAAAAACCACTCGAGCACGCGGAGGGGAACTGATGGCACATATCCTCCTAGTCGAGGACTCGCCCGAAGTCAGCATGTCGGTGCGGGAAATCCTCATCTCGGCAGGTCATTCCGTCGAAGAGGCGGCGAACGGCCAAGTCGGATTGTCGCTGCTCAAAGGCGGATCGAAATTCGATATCGTCATTACGGACATCTGGATGCCGGAAATGGACGGCATCGCGTTTCTCAAGCAAGTGCGCAGCGCCGGAAACAAAATACCGGTGGTGGTCATTTCCGGTGGCGCGCCCAATGCGCCCTTGACCTATACGGCGCCGCTTGCATCGACATTTGGGGCGAACGTGGTCGTCTATAAGCCGTTCGAAAAAGAAGAATTGCTGAAAGCCGTTGCCGACGTGCTCGGCTAGGCGAACAATCTGCGCCTTAGGCTTTGATCAATTGCCGAAGCACGCGTTCCATGCTCTCGGCAAGTGCCCAACGTTCCGGTTCGGACAACGTTTCCAACGCCCGGCTTAGCTCGGCCAAAGGATCGGTTTTCAACAAACCGAGGCCTTCGTCGGTCAATGCCAAGCGGTGAACGCGCCGGTCCAGCTTGTCGGCGATGCGGCGTAGGTAGCCTTTTCTCACCAACGCGGCGATGGTCTGTGAGGCCGTACCCTTGGTCGTTCCTTGGAACTGTGCGAACCCTGTGACGGTCCGTCGCTCGACCGTGGCTTCTTCGAAATACCGCAATGCCGCCCATTGGGCAGGATTGAGCCCGGGCGTATAGCCGAGGTTGTACGCGGCTTTGCCGACCTGTTCGATCAGGCGAGCTAGGCCATGGGTTGCGGGTTTTGATTCGGTACGCACGATCGAAAGGGCGATGTGTCTATGCAATTACAACGAGGATTGGGCCAATATAAAGGGAACGGCGCGAGTCAACCAAGGGGATATTGTCCGGTTTTTTCATTGCATTGGTGAAATTCGCGGCTGTTTCACGGAATAAAATTCCTGGACTTGAACTGTAGACACAACCATATGGATGACCAACGCGGCACTAATTCGCCTGTGCTTCGGAAATAGTATCCACAGGCAGCGACAGGGCTGAAGTGTGGTTGATCTTTATCGTCTCGTTTGGCCGGTGTTGGCCGCAATTGACGCCGAACGCGCACATGGTTTGGCGTTGCGCGCTCTGAAATCCGGCATTGCCGCGGCTTTGCTGTCCGACAAATTTGAGCATTCCAGCCTAGCGACCAAAGTTTGGGACCTGAATTTTGGCAGCCCGATTGGTCTTGCCGCGGGTTTCGACAAGAACGCCGAAGCGCTCGCAGGCCTGTTTGACCTCGGATTCGGGTTTGTCGAGATCGGCGGAGTGACGCCGCTGCCGCAACCGGGAAATCCGAAGCCCCGGCTATTCCGGCTTGCCGAAGATTGGGCCGTGATCAACCGTTTCGGTTTCAACAGTGACGGGATTGATGCAGTACGGAGCCGGATGGCGGCTTGGCGCGCGGCCGGCCATCGCAATCTGGTCGGCGTCAATCTCGGCAAGAATAAGGCCGCGTCCGACGCGGCGGCGGATTATGCCGCCGGGGTCGCTGCGTTTGCGCCATTGGCCGATTTCCTGGTCATCAATGTGTCGTCGCCAAACACCCCGGGCCTTCGCGCGCTGCAATCGACCGAGCCCCTGATCGAGATCATCAAGGCCGCGCGCGATGCATGTGCGTCAAGCGGTGCAAATGTTCCGCTGCTCCTCAAGATTGCTCCGGACTTAACGTCGGACGATGTCGCGGCGGCTTGCCGGGCCGGTCTCGAACAAGGCATCGACGGTTTTGTTGTCAGCAATACGACGACTGCGCGGCCCGAAGCGCTGAAATCGCCCCACAAGACCGAGGCCGGCGGTTTGAGCGGTGCGCCGTTGTTCGAACCCTCGACCAGGCTCTTGCGCGAAGTCTACGCGCTGACCGAAGGGCGTGTCCCCTTGATCGGTGTTGGTGGCGTCGCCAGTGGAGCGGATGCCTATGCGAAGATTCGCGCCGGTGCATCGCTGGTTCAGATTTACTCGGCCCTGGTATTCCAAGGCCCCGCGCTGGTCGGGCGGATCAAACGCGATCTTGTCGCGTTGTTGACGCGTGACGGATTTACGTCCGTCGGGCAAGCCGTCGGCGCCGATCACGACTCTCCAGGTGGGAAGATTCAATGACGCTACGGATGCTGATATCGCTGCGCGAGATCGCGGCCGACTACGACGGCTTCATTCTCGATCTGTGGGGATTGATTCACGACGGGGAGACGCCTTATCCGCCTGCCGCCGCGACACTGGCCGCTTTGCAAGGCGCCGGAAAAAAGACGTTGTTGCTCTCGAACGCACCGCGGCGCGCTTCGGCGTTGATCGATGCGATGAACAAGATGGGTATTTCCCGCTCGCTTTACGGCGAGGTTTTGTCGTCGGGTGAAGCGACGCGTGCGGCGATGATCGATCGCGAAGACCCATTCTTTGCGGCGCTCGGCAAGCGCGCCTATCACATCGGACCCGAACGCGACCGCAACATTTTCGAAGACACGGGTGTCGACGTCGTCGGCGCGATTACCGGCGCGGACTTCGTCGTCAATACAGGTCCAAGATCGCTCGAAGAAAAAGTCGCCGACTACGAGGCCGAATTAACTGCCGCGCGCGACCGCACGTTGCCGATGGTGTGCGCCAATCCCGATCTCGTCGTGCTCAGAGCGGGGCGCGAAGTCGTGTGCGCCGGCGCGCTCGCGGCGCGCTATCGCGAGATGGGGGGTGCGGTTGCTTATCGTGGCAAACCCGATCCGGCAATTTACGCAGCTGCAGTGAAACAACTGGGCGTGGCCGACCGCCGCCGGGTCGTCGTCGTCGGCGATGCCCTCGAGACCGATGTCAAAGGCGCGACGGCTTCCGGTCTCGATTCGATCTGGTGCACCGGCGGCATCCATGCGGCGTCGCTTGGGGTGACCTATGGCGAGGCCGCGTCCGCGGATAAGGCGATGGCGCTGGCGGCGGCCAACGGACAAAAACCAACAGCGGCAATTCCCGGTTTTGTGTGGTGACCTTGCGCGCCGTTAAGGCATGAACTGTTCGGCAAGGATCCGTTCTTCGAGGTTATGCTCGGGATCGAACAGCAACCGAATGCGCGTGCTGCGGTCTTGCTGAACTTTAACGTGAACGACATCGCGGACCTCATGCCGGTCGGCGGTCGCGCTGACGGGGCGCTTGTCGGATTCCTGCATCTCGAATTCGACCACGGCCGTATGCGGCAGAAGCGCGCCGCGCCACCGGCGCGGCCGGAACGCGCTGATCGGCGTGAGCGCGAGCACATTGGCGTCGAGCGGTAAGACCGGCCCGTGGACCGAAAGGTTGTAGGCCGTGCTGCCGGCCGGGGTCGCAAGCAACACGCCGTCGCAGGTTAACTCGTTGAGTCTAATCTTACCGTCGACGGATATGCGCAACTTGGCGGCCTGGCGTGTTTGCCGCAGCATCGAAACTTCATTGATCGCCAGGGCATCGTAAGTCGTTCCGGCCGAGGTTCGTGCGGTCATGCGCAGGGGATAAAGTTCGACGACTTCCGCTTTGGTGATCCGTTCCACGAGGTCGGTTTCCTCGTAGCGGTTCATCAGGAAGCCGACGGTGCCGCGATGCATGCCGAATATCGGAACGCTGCGCGACATATGGTCGTGCAGCGCATCGAGCATGAAACCATCGCCGCCCAGCGCGACAATGACGTCCGCTTGATCGGGTGCGCACCCGTTATACCGCGCCGTCAACGACGCCATGGCCTCTTGGGCCGGTGCACCGTCCGCGGCAACGAAAGCAATCTTTTTAGGCGTGGTCATGATTGAAAGCGCTTTGGACGGTCCGCCGCACACACACGCGACGTGGTACCTGGACGAGAAAGTGCGGTCAACCGCCGGTCACGCTCATGTGCCGCCCGACGGACGGACGTTTGTGACGGCGATCGATGACAAAATCATGACCCTTGGGTTTGCGCGAAATGGCTTCGTGAATTGCGGCGCTCAGCGGCGCGTCGCTTTCGGCACGCCGCAAGGGTGTCCGTAAATCCGCGGCATCTTCCTGGCCGAGGCACATGAACAAGGTGCCCGTGCAGGTCAGGCGGACGCGATTGCAGGATTCGCAAAAATTGTGAGTGAGCGGCGTGATAAATCCGACCCGGCCCCCGGTTTCGCGGCAACGGGTGTAACGGGCCGGTCCGCCGGTATTATCGGGAATCGGCTCAAGCGACCATTTCTCGGCGAGCCGCGCGCGAACCAGCGACAGGGGCAAATACTGGTCTGTCCGATCGCCATCGATGTCGCCCATCGGCATGGTTTCAATAAAGACGAGGTCGAAACCCTCGCGGCCGCACCAGGCCACCATATCGTTGAACTCATCGTCGTTGACGTCCCGCAACGCGACGGCGTTGATCTTGATCTTGAGGCCGGCGTCCTTGGCGGCCTGAATGCCGTTCATGACGCGTGCATGATCGCCCCAGCGCGTGATCGTGCGGAACCGGCCAGGGTCGAGCGTATCCAGCGATACGTTCACGCGCTTGACGCCGGCATCGACCAGGGCGCCTGCAAATTTGGCGAGTTGCGTGCCGTTGGTCGTTAAAGCGAGCTCGTCAAGTTTTCCGGTCTTGAGGTGCCGCCCCAGGCTGTGAAACAGCGTCATGATGTCGCGGCGAACCAGCGGTTCTCCACCCGTGATCCGAAGCTTGCGCACACCCAATTCCACGAAGGCCGAGCACACGCGGTCGAGCTCTTCCAAAGTCAACAGGTCGCGCTTGGGCAGAAAGGTCATGTCCTCGGCCATACAATACACGCAGCGCAAATCGCACCGGTCGGTGACCGAGACGCGCAGGTAAGAGATCGTGCGGCCGAATGGATCAATCATGACAAGGCTCAAACGTGGTCACGACACCCGCAGACAAGCGGGCGTCACGAACATTTATATAGGCCTTCGCCATCCATCGCAAAGCGCCGGAAAATCCCGATATCTTGGGCTCAACTTGTTCGTTCGAGATTCGACCCGGCGAAAGCGGGTCACCCATGAGCGTTACCGTGGGGCTTTATTTTTGCCGGAAAACGGGGGATACAGCCTTCATGGCCGACACGACACAGCTTGCTCAATTGATCGCCACCCGTTTGTGCCACGATCTCGCCGGGCCGATCGGCGCGGTTGCGGCGGGAGTCGAACTGGTCGGCGACGATATTTCGTCGATGGATACCGAGACCCTGGATTTGATCGGCGCGAGTTCCGCGGCCGCAACTCATAAACTGAAATTCCTGCGTATCGCTTTTGGAACGGCCGCCGCGGTTTCGCCGGCCAGTCTCGGCGAATTGGAAAATGTGACCCGGAAATATCTTGAATCGATCGCCGGACAAAGCGGTCCCCCCGAATTGATGTGGGCGACATCGGACCACCTTGTCCAATTGCAGGACGGCGTCGGCGCCGGGGCCATTCAACTGCTTTTCAATATGATCATCCTGACGGTCGAAGGAATGCCGAAATGCGGCGCGCTGACGGTCGCGGTCGAGGCGTCCGCGGCGCAGGCGCATATCGCCGTGACGGCACGCGGGCCGAAGGATGGCGCGGTTACGGTCAGGGCCGATATCATCGATGCCATCACCGATCCGAGTGCCGTGCTTCCGTCGGCGCGGACCGCTCAAGCTCTCTATGCTGTGGCGCTGGCACACGAGCTTGGCGGCGCCTTATCCATGGCGGCCCAAGACAATGAAATTTCCGCGACAGCGACGCTTAGGCCGCGTCCATAACCGGTTTTCGCCCTCAATGGTAGCGAAGCGATGAATCCGGTATCTACCAAAGGTTGACCGATACCAAAGATTGATCCGTTGGGCCAACGCCAGTACCTTGCGCAAGCCTTTCGCAGGGTTCAATTTTCTGCGGGGGTCAAGGGACATCATGAAGAAGTGCCTTATTGTCGATGACTCCCGGATCATTCGCCGGGTGGCCTCGAAGATCTTTCACGAACTGGGGTTCGAGCCGGAAGAAGCCGAAAACGGCAAGAAGGCGCTCGACGCCTCGAGGATTCGCATGCCCGACGTTGCGGTGGTGGACTGGGACATGCCGGTGATGGACGGCCTCAAGTTTCTCGAGGGCTTGCGCAAACTGCCCGGCGGGGAAAATGCCATCGTCATATTTTGCACCGCGGAAAATGAGGTGCCCAAAATCCAGGAAGCGCTCGATGCCGGCGCCAACGAATACATCATGAAGCCGTTCGACAGCGAAATCGTGCGCTCGAAATTGACCATTCTTGGGGCGATCGATTGATGACGATCGCGTTCCTTGCGGGGTCGGCCGGCGGCGGGTGGCGGAAGTAGAGCCCGGCGATGCATCCCGATGATTTCGAATTCGTGGCGCGTCTGTTGAAGGACCGCTCAGGATTGGTCCTGACGCGCGACAAGGGCTATCTGGTCGAGAACCGGTTGATGCCGCTCGTGCGCCAGCGCCGCATGAAAGGGATCAACGACGTGATCGCCGGTTTGCGGGCCGGCGAGGCGTCGCTGACCGATTCCGTTGTCGACGCGATGATGGCCAAGGACACGGCGTTTTTCCGGGACTGGAAGCCGTTCGAGCACTTCCGCACGGTCGTTCTGCCAAACCTGATCGCCCAGCGCGGCACGAAAAAAACGTTTCGGGTTTTGTGTGCCGGCGTGTCGACCGGACAGGAAGCGTACTCGCTCGCCATTATCATGCGCGAATACGGCCGCGCCTTGGCGGGCTGGAAGGCGGAAATTGTCGGGGTCGATATTTCCGCGGCGTCGATTGCTACGGCCCAGCTCGCGCTCTATTCGCAATTCGACGTGCAACGCGGACTGCCGATCCGATTGTTGTTGAAGCACTTCAAGAAGCGCGACGAATCCTGGTCGTTGAACGGCGATATTCAAGGCATGGTCGGATTTATGCGCTGGAACCTGATGGACGATTTGTTTCCGTTGGGGCGTTTCGATGTCATCTTGTGCCGCAACGTCCTCGTCTACAACGATCTGCAAACCAAATTTAACGTTCTGCAGAAATTGGCGCGGGTCGCCGCCGACGACGGCGTACTCTACGTCGGCAGGAACGAACCTCTGACCGGCGTGTCGTCGAGTTTCAAAGTCGTCAATCCCGATCTGGGCGTTTACACGGTGACGCGCGCGGAAAAAGCGACGACGCGCAGCTTGGCCGACGCGACCTAGCGAAATTTCCCAGCGACCTTCAATTTAATCCGGCTCGAAATTGCCGGTGTAGTCGACTTTGAGCGCCGGATTTTGCGCGCTCTTTTCAAGCCGGCTGCGCCCAACCACCAGCACATCAAGATCGGTCGCCATGAAGCAGCGGAACGCGTCTTCAGGCGAGCACACAATCGGTTCGCTGCGGACGTTGAAGCTTGTGTTTACGAGGACCGGGATGCCGGTCAGCCGTTTGAACTCGGTCAACAATGCGTGGAACAGCGGGTTGGTTGCGGCGTGGACGGTTTGGATGCGTGCCGAGCCGTCGACATGGGTGACGGCCGGGATCTTCGAGCGATTAACGTAAAGTAGGTCGAGGCCTTTGCGGTCGGCGTCGGCGGCGGTCGGTGCGACGCGCTGCGCCGGGTGAACGTCGGCCACCATCAACATATACGGACTATCGCCGTCGAACTCGAACCACGCCGCGACATCCTCGGCCAGCACTGCCGGCGCGAAGGGACGAAAGCTCTCGCGGAATTTGACCTTGAGATTGAGAGTCTTCTGAGTGTCGGCGCTGGCCGGATTGCCGAGGATCGAGCGTGCACCCAACGCGCGCGGGCCAAACTCCATGCGGCCCTGAAACCAGCCGACGGCGGCGTTTGCGGCAAGGTCGGCGGCGGTTTTCGCGGCGATGTCCGATTCCGGCAGGGTTTCGAATATTGCGCCGGCTTGGCGCAGGCGCGTTTCGATCTCGTCTTGTGTGAAGCTTGGTCCCAAATACGAACCCTGCATGCCGTCGGAGCCGCCCGACGTCGTGCGCGGTTGGCCGCGGTCGATGTAGTAAGCCGCCAGCGCCGCGCCAAGGGCGCCGCCGGCGTCGCCCGCGGCGGGCTGCACCCAGATGTTTTCGAACTGGCCGTCGCGCCAGATTTTGCCGTTGGCGACGCAGTTCAATGCAACGCCGCCGGCCAGGCAAAGATTCTTGGCGCCGGTTTCGCGTTGGACCGCGCGCGTCAGATCAAGGACGACGTCTTCGACCACCTGCTGCACCGACGCCGCCAGGTCCATGTGCGCTTGGTCGAGTGGGTCGGACGGTTTGCGCGGTGCAAGCCCGAACAACGCCTCGAACTTGGCGTTGGTCATGGTCAGGCCGGTGCAATAGTCGAAGTAGGTCTGGTCGAGGCGGAACGATCCGTCCGGTTTCACGTCGATCAGATGATCGCGGATAGCTTTGGCAAAGCGCGGCGTGCCGTAGGGCGCGAGCCCCATCACCTTGTATTCGCCGGAATTGACCTTGAAGCCGGTGTAGTAGGTGAAGGC
>JAGREB010000144.1 GCA_020446775.1 Paracoccaceae bacterium | reverse complement strand
GTTCCTGTGCTGCCGCGTTTACCGCGGCCCTTGCCTGACGGTGTCGCCTTTGCCGCCTTCGCGGTCAAGAGGGGGATCGCGGATTCGAGGGTCACGGACTCGGGCTCGGTGTCGCGCGGAATTGTCGCACGCACCTGGCCGTGCTGGACATAGTGGCCGTAACGCCCTGACTTCAGCGTAATCGCCTTACCGTCCTCGGGATGTTTGCCGAGGACCTTACCGGCGGCCGCGGCACGGCCGCGCCCTTTCGGACGTTCTTCCGCGAGCACGACAACGGCGCGATTGAGGCCGATCTCGAGAACATCATCGTCGCCTTTGAGCGACTGGTAACGCGTGCCGATCTTCAGGTAAGGGCCGAACCGGCCGATGCCGGCGTAGATCATTTCGCCCGTTTCGGGATGCGCGCCTACTTCGCGTGGGAGCGACAACAGCTTCAATGCGCGTTCGAGGTCGATGCTGGCGGGATCGGAACCTTTGGGCAGGGACGCGCGCTTGGGCTTCGGCGCGGCGACCTTTTTCTTACGTTTCGGTTTGCCCGATTTGGTCAGTTCGACTTTTTCTTCCTCGCCATTGGCCTTGGCCGGAGGTGGGTCCTCGGCGCTGCCGAGTTGTACGTAGGGACCATAAGGCCCGACCCGCAACGTTACCATCTTGCCTGTCGCAGGATCGGGACCGAGTTCCTTCGGGCCGTCCAAGGCAATCGCTCCCTCGGTTTCGGGGGCCGCTAACGGGCGCGTATAGCGGCATTCCGGATAGCGGCTGCAACCGATGAAGGCGCCGAACCGGCCGAACTTGAGGCCGATGCGGCCATCGCTGCATGCCGGACACTTGCGCGGATTGGTGCCGTCCGTCCGCTCGGGGAACAAGTGCGGTTCGAGCAACGCGTCAAGCGCGTCGATGACTGCCGTGCGGCTCAGATCCTTGGTGCCGTCTACCGCGGCGACAAAGTCGCGCCAGAATTCGGCCAGCACGTTCTTCCATTGCAGGCGGCCGCCGGAGATATCGTCGAGTTGTTCTTCCAGTCTGGCGGTGAAGTCGTATTCGACGTAGTGACCGAAAAAGCTTTCGAGAAACGCCGTAACGACGCGGCCGCGGTCTTCCGGCACGAAACGCCGGTTATCCATGCGCACGTACTTGCGGTCCTGGAGAACTTGGATGATCGAGGCATACGTCGACGGGCGGCCGATGCCTTTTTCTTCCAGCGCCTTGACCAAACTCGCTTCGGAGAAGCGCGGCGGCGGTTGCGTGAAATGCTGGTTGGGTTTTACTTCGTTGACGGTCGTCGGCTGGCCTTCGTTCAACGGCGGCAGGATGCGGCCCATCCCTTCTTCTTCGTCCTCGCTGGTTTTGGCGGACGAGGGGCTTTCTTCGTAAACTTCGAGGAAGCCCTTAAAGGCGATGACCGAACCGTTGGCGCGCAGTTGAACGTTTGAGTCGGGCGTGGCGAGCGTGACGGCCACCTGATCGACGATGGCCGATTCCATTTGGCTCGCGACGGTGCGCTTCCAAATCAGATCGTAGAGTTTCAACTGTTCGGGCGAGACGTATTTGGCGACGTCTTCGGGCCGGCGGCGCGGATCGGTCGGGCGGATTGCTTCGTGCGCTTCCTGCGCGTTCTTGGCCTTCGCGGTGTAAACGCGCGGTTCGCTCGGCAGATATTTGTCGCCGTAATCCTTGCCGATCAATTCGCGCACCGACTTGATGGCTTCGGGGTCCATCTGCACCCCGTCGGTACGCATATAGGTGATCAAGCCGACCGTCTCACCGCCGATATCGACACCTTCATACAGGCGTTGGGCGAGTTCCATGGTCTGGCGCGCCGAAAAATAAAGCCGGCGCGAAGCATCCATTTGCATCGTGGACGTGGTGAACGGCGCGTAGGGTCGGCGTTGCTTGGTCTTCTTTTCGACCTCGGCGACCTTGAACGCGCCGGAACGAACCGCCGCGGCGGCTTTTTCCGCCAATTCCGCATTGGCGAGATCGAACTTATCGAGTTTCTTGCCGTCAAAGTGGGTGAGGCGCGCTTGGAATTGTTCGGCGGCGGCGGTCTGCATGACCGCTTCGACCGACCAATATTCCTGCGGCTTGAATTTTTCGATTTCGAGTTCGCGGTCGCAGATCATCCGCAACGCGACCGATTGCACGCGGCCGGCCGAGCGGCTGCCCGGCAGCTTGCGCCACAGCACCGGCGACAGCGTGAACCCGACCAGATAATCGAGCGCACGGCGGGCCAGATAGGCATCGATCAACGGTTGATCGAGCGCGCGCGGATTTTTCATCGCCTCGAGCACCGAAGCCTTGGTGATCGCGTTGAACGTGACGCGTTCGACTTTCGCGCCGTTAATGACCTTGCGCTTCTTCAGTTCCTGCAACACGTGCCAGGAAATCGCTTCGCCTTCGCGATCCGGGTCGG
>JAGREB010000017.1 GCA_020446775.1 Paracoccaceae bacterium | reverse complement strand
TTGTCCCGCGACATGGCGAGCGAAGGCATGTATCCCGCCGTCGACCCGCTTGCATCCACGTCGAGCCTTCTCGATCCGCGCGTGGTCGGCCAGGAGCACTATCACGTAGCCCAAGAGGTGCGTAAGTGCATCGCGCACTACCGCGACCTTCAAGAAATCATCGCACTGCTCGGTATCGAGGAATTGAGCGCCAATGACCGTACGGTCGTGAAGCGCGCCCGGCGCCTAATGCGATACTTAACCCAGCCCTTCATGGTCACCGTCGCCTTCACCGGCAAAGAAGGCCGTTCGATCGAACTCGATGCGACCGTCGCCGGTTGCCGCGCGATTCTTAACGGTGAAACCGACGATTGGCCGGAAAGCGCGCTGTATATGGTTGGCGACCTCGAAGAAGCCCGCGCCAGGAACGCCCGATCCGGGGAAACCGTGTCGTGAAACTTGTTGTGACAACCCCCATGGCCGTGATCGTTGAAGCAGACGGCGTCACGCATGTCAGTGCCGAGGATGAAACCGGTCGTTTCGGCATTCTCGACAGGCACGCCGATTTTATAACCGCGCTCGCAATCTCCGTCGTGACGTGGCGTGGGAGCGACGGCGGTGAGTCACATATCGCCGTACGCGGAGGCATGCTCGAAGTGCGCAACGGCAACCTGATCTCGATCGCGACCCGCGACGCCGTACCCGGCGACGATCTGCGTCAACTGGAATCGGATGTGTTGGAAGGATTTCGCCAACGCGTGGAAGCCGAGCGCATCTCCCGAACGGAATCCCAGCGGTTGTACCTTGCCGCAATCAGGCAAATTTGCCGCTTTGTCCGCGCCGAACGGACGCCAGGTTATCCCGATACCAGCGCATCGCAATCGAATGACGGGTTTTCGGCATGACCCCCGATACGAAAGAATCTGATTCGCTCGATCAGGCCGTCAGAACCCGCCGCGAACGCCGCGACCGATGGCAACAGGAAGGCGAACGATCAATTGCCCAGAATCTTGCGATGATCGGAGCGTTGGGGTGGACCATTGTTGTCCCCACACTTGCCGGTTTGTTTGCCGGGCGATGGCTTGACCGAACGTTTTCCGCGGGTCTGTTCTGGACGCTCGGACTCTTGACAGCGGGACTAGCGATCGGGTGTGCAATGGCTTGGCGCAGGATGCACGGCGAATGAACAATGTGGCAACAATGATCGCGGATTTTGGAACGCCGGCAATCGCGGCGATCAGTGTGATTGCCGGGCTGGCCCTGGGCATTGCGTATTTCAAGGCATTGCGCATATCCGTCGATGCATTCGGCGTTGATGCCCGTCCACGGTCCATCGCTTTCCTGTCCCTTCTGCGGATCGCCGCGTGCGGGATTGCGTTTGGTCTCGCGGCGCAAGCCGGCGCTGTTTCATTGCTCGCGATGTTCGGAGGCTTCTTGCTTGTGCGGACTGCGGTGCTGATCTCGAACCGGAAACATCCCTAATGCCGGACTCGCCGCTGACAAGTGCTGTCGTCTTCACGATTGGCCCCTTGGCGGTGACCCGTCCCGTGTTGACGACCTGGGCGATCATCGCCGTCCTTTCAATGATTTCTTGGTTTGGGACGCGCCGACCCGGAAACACTGCATCCGGAATGCGGGTCGTCCTGGAAGCGATTATCACGTCGATATCCGGTCAAATCGAAAGCATCATCCGCCGCGATCCGAGACCCTATCTCCCATTGCTTGGAACGCTTTTTATTTTTCTCGTCGCGGCGAATCTGTCCGGCATTCTGCCCGGAGTCGAGGCGCCGACCAGCAAGATTGAAACTCCGGCGGCGCTGGCGATCATCGTGTTTTTCTCGGTCCACCTTTTGGGCATACGCGCACGCGGCTTGCTCGGATATCTTGCACGTTTCACCAAGCCAAAGCTGATCATGCTGCCTCTAAACATCGTCTCCGAGCTTACCCGGACGTTTTCGATGATGATCCGCCTGTTCGGCAACGTGATGAGCGGCGAGTTCATCATCGCCATGATTGTCTCGCTGGCGGGCTTATTCGTGCCGATCCCGCTGATGGCGCTCGAGATCCTGGTCGGCATCGTCCAGGCGTACATCTTCACAATTTTAACCGCCGTGTTCATAGGCGCTGCCGTTGGCACTGGCGACGAAGCTTAATCAGACCGAGAGGAGAACTCATGGACGTTACACAAATCAGCATCATCGGAGCGGCCGTAGCAGTTTCCGTTGGTTCGATCGGACCGGCGCTTGCCGAAGGCCGGGCGGTTGCCGCGGCGATGGACGCCATCGCGCGCCAGCCCGAGGCATCCGGGACAATCTCACGCACCCTGTTCGTCGGCCTTGCGATGATCGAGACCATGGCAATCTACTGCCTGGTCATCGCGTTGCTTCTGCTGTTTGCCAATCCCTACGCCGGCTAACGCGGTTCACGCGGCATGCAATTCGACTGGTGGACATTCGC
>JAGREB010000143.1 GCA_020446775.1 Paracoccaceae bacterium | reverse complement strand
GCGTCGGGGCAGACCACGGTGCCGATATCGCGGCCGTCCAGGACCGCCCCGGCCTTATTTCCGGGCGGGCGGTGGGCGAATTCACGCTGAAAGTCGAGCAGGGCCGCTCTGACCGCCTTATGAACGGCGACCTGGGAGGCCGCCACTCCGGCAGCGGCGGTGCGCAGCTCCTCGTCCCTGACCGAGCTAAGGTCGAGGATTCGGGCAATTTTGGCGGCCGCCGCCTCGTCGGTGGGATCTCCCCCGGCTTTGAGGACGGCGACGCCTGTCGCGCGGTACAGCGACCCGGTATCGAGATAGGCGAAATCGAACTGGTCGGCGACTTTGCGCGCGAGCGTGCCTTTTCCGGCTGCGGCCTGGCCGTCAATCGCGACAATCATTTTCGAATGCGGTGATCAGGAAGGTTTACGTCCTTCAAAAATAACGCGGCCGGCCAAGATCGACGACAATCCACCCATCGCTTTGCACAGCCTGCGATCAAACTTGGAGATGCGTACGCCGCTGTCAGAAAAGATCCGACCGACGAGAATGTTGAAGTAATCCAACTTTACGTCGGTCAAATCGCTGACAATTTGCCGCATTTCGAGCTGGTCAACTTTCCGTTCGTCGGGGGTTATGTAGGGGTCCTTGCCCGAATAGATAACCTTCTTTACGAGCGGATAAATGATCTTTTCCGTCACAGCATTGTTCCGAAGTTTTTGAACTGCTGAGTGCGTGTACATTTCAAGCCCGGCGACAATCCCGCCTGGCTTTGTGACCCGGCGAACCTCTTTCATGGTTTTTGCGATATCGACATGGTGCAGAATGTTAACCAATACGACCTCGTCAAAATAATCGTCTGGAAAATCCAATCGTTCGCAAGGCATTGCCGCCGCTGTCGCGTTCTTCGCAAACTTGACGAGGCGATGCTGGGTAATCTCGATAATTTCGGGGGATAGATCGATGCCTACGACGTCCGCACCGAAAAATGACAACCGCGCGCAATCCTCGCCGAAGCCGCATCCAGGAACGAGGACCCGTTTTCCTTTCAGTGGATGAGTCGCGAGTACGTCATAAAGCGACCAATATGAATTCCACCAACGACGCTCTACTGACTCACACACATCCAAACTGAAAGGAACGTCCTTTAAGTGACTGCGTTGAGCCGCAAAATCTTGGTGATATTCAATCTCGCTTCGCTGGCGGTCCGATAACCCTTCCATAAACTTTCCTCAAATCGAGATCACTGCGAGATTGCAATTGTTTCAGCTGAACGTCGCGGCGTTCCATGGGCCAGCACTACCGCGCGCGCATCGCGAGCGCAAATTTTCCACGCCTTTGCGCCGCTAACTTTTCGCATCGGAAAATACAATTGTCGATCCAATATCGCGCATTAACGGCATGAAATTCGGGAAGCTGGTTGCGGTCGAAGAAGCGTCGTCAATAGTGACGGACTGCCGTGCGACCTGACCCAACACCAGGAATGACATGGCGATACGATGATCGAGATGGACGCCGATGGTCGCACCGCCCTTCGGGGGATTACCGTTTCCGCGTACGACCATAGTATCGCCTTCAGCATGTGCATCGACGCCGCAGGCGACGAGACCATTCACCATCGTCGCTAGCCGGTCGCTTTCCTTGACGCGCAATTCGCCGAGCCCTTCCATGCGCGTCTCGCCTTCGGCACACGCGGCGGCAACGGCAAGAATCGGATACTCGTCGATCATACTCGGTGCGCGCTCGGCCGGGACGGTGATGCCTTTGAGCGCGCCGGCTTTGACGACGAGGTCGGCCACGGGTTCGCCGGCTTCGTCGCGTTGGTTGGCATACGCAATGTCCGCGCCCATTTCTTTGAGCGTATCGAACAGGCCCGCGCGAAGCGGATTGAGTCCGACGTTTTGCAACGTGACGTGGGAACCCGGCACCAGCAATGCCGCCACCGCGGGAAAGGCCGCCGAAGACGGATCACCCGGCACGACGATCGCGCGCCCAGTCAATTCGGGCTGACCCTGGATGACAGCGCGATAACCCTTTCCGCCCGCCAGATGTCCACATTCAACGGTAACACCAAAGTGTTTGAACATCCGTTCCGTGTGATCGCGGCTGGCGGCCGGTTCGGTGACAACGGTTTCCCCTGGAGCGTGCAACCCCGCCAGCAGCACGGCCGATTTCACTTGCGCCGAGGCCACCGGACTGTCGTAGGCCAACGGCATCGGCAGCGGCGTGCCGACGATGCACATTGGCAGCCGTCCGTTCGCGCGGCTGAAAAAGCGCGCGCCGGTTTGGCTGAGCGGCGTGATCACGCGGCCCATGGGCCGGCGGCGCAATGACGCGTCTCCGGTCATCACCGAGGTAAAGGGATAAGCGGACAATAGACCGGCCATCAGCCGCGCGCCGGTGCCGGAATTCCCCATATCGAGCACGTCTTCGGGTTCGGAAAGGCCGCCGACCCCTTGCCCCCAGACGTGCCAGCTTGCGTCCGGGCCACCGCCGCGGCGCTCAATCCTCGCCCCCAAAGCCCGCATGACCGCGGCGGTCCGCAGAACGTCTTCGCCTTCCAACAGTCCGGATACGGTCGTTTCGCCCACTGCCAGACCGCCCAAAATCAGCGCCCGGTGCGAGATCGATTTGTCCCCGGGCACGCGTGCGACCCCTTTAAGGGGCGCGCTTTTGGAGGCGACGGCCGGAACGGCCGGAATTGAGTCGGGCGAGGTCATGATGGGTCTTGGGTTCGGCGGCGGCCTGATAGCATGAAGCGGGCGCCAGGGCCTAGTGCGCCGGACACAATTAACCCCTCCGGACGGCGAAATCGCTTTGACTCCGCTGGCCAAAAATGGCACATGCCCCCACCCCCAAATTCGGCTGGGATACGGCCCGTGCCAAGGGTTTGCCGAACCTGTGGGGGCGCTCAGTGGAGCTGAAAGTCGCCAAACGTCCAATCGGAGGAGCGAGCGTGGGCAAAGTCGATCTCGGAATGAAATTGACCTGCGAAAGCTGCGGGACACGCTTTTATGATTTGAATAAGCAGCCGGGTGTATGCCCCAAATGCGGGGCCAGTAACCAACGGCCGCAGGTTTTCCGCTCGCGCCGGTCGGCGGAAGATCGCGAGGAAAAGAAAGCCGCTGCAGCCGCTGCGGCGGCCAAGAAAACAGCCATGGAAAGTACCGAGGCCGACGACGTTGGCGACGACGACGATGACGATGAGGACGTAATCGAGGACACCTCGGATCTCGGCGAAGACGATGATGTCGATGTAGTGGTCCAAGACGACGAAGGGTCGTAATACGGCCCAATTGTCTGGAACCCTGGCGGACGGTTAAATTCCGCTTGATGAGGCAAACGCTGCGCCATAGTGTCCCGGCGCGTTAACGAACTCGAAAAACTGGATAACATACTGATCTGAAAACGATTTCCTGAATTTGAGTCCAAGATGGGGCCGTAGCTCAGTTGGGAG
>JAGREB010000142.1 GCA_020446775.1 Paracoccaceae bacterium | reverse complement strand
TTGTCGATCAAATCCTTCATGCGTTCCGGACGTTTCGAGCGCAGCAGCCGTCCCAGTTCGACTAATCCTTGCGGCCGGTTGCGCGGATCGACAACAAACACGACATAAAATTTGTGCGGCAGGTTGCGCGCAGCGCGCATGTAGTCGATGGTCTCGCCGACCGTCCAGTAATTCGGGACGGCGACGAGTTCGCGCTGCATCATACGGCCGGCGGAATGTTCGTGCAGGGCGAGCCCCTGCTCGATCTGCATGCGGGTCGCTTGCGGCAGCCGCGCAAAAACCTGCTCGCGTTCGGTGTCGGCCAACTTGCCCGCGATGTAGATCGCGTCGTCGGAGTCGAGTTCCGCCAGGGCGGTGGCGAAGTCCTCGAACCCCAGCGTGGTCATCACATCGTCGCGAACCTGTTCGGCCAGTTCCGGCAGGACATCGGCGTTGAAATCGTCTCGGATATCCTCAATCAGGATACGGCGGTCGTCTTGATCGAGGCGTTCGAGAAGGTCGGCGAGATCGGCGTAGTGCAGGTCGACAACAAGATCGCGCACACGTTCCTTGTCGTCGGTGCGCAATGCTTCAGCGACGGTCCGGACGAACTCGGCGTCCAGCTCGAAGCTGTCTTCTGCCTCCGACGTGAATTTGCGGTGCGCGATGGTATCCGACATGTGCAGGGTGCTCGGGCACGGGGTTATTCGCCAAGCAATTTGTACAAGACGACGAGATGGCCGTCGGGGTCGACGAACGCGGTCTCGCGGCCTTTCGGAGCGCCGTCCGGTCCCGGCAACGGTTGCTCGGGCACGATTTCCAACCCGGCCGCGGCAACCTTTGCCATGACATCGTCCATTTCCGGGCAATTGATCACCAGCGCCGACATATGCGGCAGCGGCGGACGCGGCAGCTCGACGCCTTTGATCTCGGTAATGGCCAGCGTGCGCTGCTGGGACGGGCTGTCGAGCGTCGCGAATCTCAGTTTGGCGTGCTTCGGGAATTTGAAAACGGGATAGGAATAGGAATCCGGCTTCGAATCCTTAAGCTCGTTGACCGTGAATCCCAAAATATCGCGATAGACGCCGAGCGAGCGATCGATATCCGCGACACACAGATTGATGCGTTTCAGCATCGGCATGAGATATTCCCGAGATTTGGATTTTTGTCGCCAAGGTCCAGCCCAAGACGTTGGCCGCGCCCCGAGGGGTAGACCTTTCCGGCCGCCCGTTCAAGCCCAACCGTCGATAAACTGGGCGCACGGCGACAGTCACTTTTTCGTCAACACCAAGACAAACCCAAACGTGTTGGCTAGTATAGTCTATGCGTTGCAAGGCACCGTGCGGGGCCGATTTCAAAGGGAGGGCGGTCGATGTTGTTACGTAGGATTGTCGTGGGGGCGCTTGCCGCGTTCCTTTCGTTTGCGGCTACAGCATCTGTTCGCGCCGCCGATGACGGCGGAATCCTGGTTTTTGGCGGAACCGGCCGGCTGGGTTCGGATATCGTCAATCTCCTGGTCAAAGCCGGCCAGGACGTTACGGTATTCGCCCGTTCAACGTCCAACCGAGACCGCCTCAAAGGTCTCGACGTCAAATATGTCACCGGTGACGTCTTGAACGATGGCGATGTCGCCGCCGCGCTTGCAGGCGGCAATTATCGCACGGTCATCGTCGCTTTGATCGCCCCACAAGGCGATATGACGTTCTATTCGAAGGCGATCAAACACATCACGGACCACGCCCAGACCACGGGTGTGAAGCAGATCATCCATCATGGCGCGGTCGGCGCGGGGAAGAATGCTGAAAACTTTCGCGTGGCTTATGGCTGGGACAAGCGACCGGGATTGCTGGACCGGCTCGCCGACCAAGGGGTCGGGGAAGACCTGATCAAGGCGAGCGGCATCACCTACACCATTATCCGCAACGCCCGGATTTACCCCGAAGACACGCCAAGCACTGGGCATGCCGTCCTGACCGAAGACGACACAGTCATGACACCGAACGCACGCGCCGATCTTGCGATTTACACGGTCGAATGCGTCGACAATCCGGATTGCGCGAACAAGACCTATCACATGCGCGATACGTCGCTAACGTGGCCGCCGCCGGGTCGAGGCGCCGAATAGGTCGCGGGATCAATTCCCGGTAATCATGTACATGCGCACGGTCTGGGCGTTAAGCGGCGCCCAGGCCTCGAACCCGCGCCACGTTCCGTACTTGGGCCTGAGGATATCGACAGCACGGGCGACAATCGCGTCGATGCGAATCTCACCGCGCGCGATAGTGTCCTCGACAGAGGGCGACGGCGCCTTCTGCAAGTCGGCTTCGGCGGTGCGCAGGGCCGCTTCCATATCGCGGAAGTAATTCAGATAGTTGGTAATCCAGACGGCCGGACCAGGCCCGCTGTGGCCGCCCAACACCCATTGTACATCGAGCTTTGCCGCCCCTTCGAGCGAGGCGATGTAGCCGCCGACATTGGTGTCGGGCAATGTGCGGTACGGCACGATGCCGATCTCCATGGTGTCGACGTATTGCAACATCGTTCCCATGGCGGTGGTGTAAGTTAGCGCGATATTCGACGCGCCATGATTGGGGCCAAAATAGTGAACCCCCACCTCGCGGCCGCCGACATCGATCACATCGCCATCATCGACCAGCTTGGTCGGCTTCAGAATATCGGGATCGCCGCGCCGCTCGAGCGATGAGAGCGTGCCGGGATGGGCGTAGATTTCAGCGTTGGGTGCCAACACGTCGGCGCCGACGATATGGTCGCGGTGATCGTGGCTGTAGACGATTTTGGTCACCGGCGCGTCGGTCACGGCCGCGATTGCGTCCTTGTAGCCCTTGGCGGCCTCGCGGCCGATCGGGTCCACCGCCAGGACCTCTCCGTCGCCCAAGACAAACGGGCTCACATAGAAGCCCAACCGCCAACGGAATAGGTACACCCCCTCGCCCAAGCCCTCGACCGACCACGCCTTGTCCGGCGCTTGAGCCACGACATTGGGAACGTACTCTTGGGCAACGGCCGTCGCAGCAATCGAAACGACGGCGATGAGGGCTAAGGCGAATTTCTTCATGTCTTTACTCTGTTTCAGGTGGCTCGACCGCCGGCCCCGAACTGCTGTCCTTAAGGCCGCGTAGAATCAGGTTGGGTAATTTTGAATCGTCCCAATCCATCCGCGTTTCGCCCGAACGGACGATCAACAGGCGTTCGGAGGGGATCACATAGAGCCGCTGCGCCCCGAACCCGTCGGCGAAATACAGATCCGGCGCCAAAAACGGTTCCGACGCCTTGGTGACGACGCCTGATTCGCGTGAGTATGTACGCACCGCGACGTAGGGACTCCCAAGCCAGGTTTGGAAGCCGTACTTGGGATTGAGCGGCGAAGGCGTCGTCATCTGCGCGATCCAGGATTCCGACACGATTTGCCGGTCGCGGATGCGGCCGCGGCCGAGAAAAACCTCACCGAAGCGGACCCAGTCGCGATGGCTGCCGTAAAGCGCAATGTGCGCGAGCGCCGTGCCGCCGGGCCGGTCGAGCCACAGAAATCCGGGTCCATTGCCGGCGGGACCCCACAGCTTCTCTTGCATGTAGGCGCCGTAGGACTTGCCGGTTGCGCGTTCGAGAACAATCAAGAGCGCCTGGGTTTCGGTGCCATTGTATTTGAACTCCGTCCCGGGAGGCGTGACGGCGGGATAGGCCATGACGGCAGCGACCCGGTCGCTATCGTAATTGAGGTGAAGCGCTTTCGACCACGGCATTTCGGACAGGGCGAAATTCTCAAGACCGCCGGCCATTTGCAACAAGTTGCGGATGGTGATGTCGCGCCGCGCGTCATTCTGCCACTCAGTGATATATGTCGCCGCAGGTTGATCGATATCGGCGATCTTGCCGTCATCGACCGCGATCCCGATCATCAGCGCGACGATCGTTTTGTGCATCGAATAGGTCGTCGCCATGGACTCGGCGTCATTACCGTTCCAATAGCGTTCGAATTGAATCGCTCCGTCGCGCCACACGATCAAGCCGTTCGAATTCATACTCTCGGCGTACGCGGCGGCGGCATCGAGCGCATCGGGTGAGATGGTTCGCGAGTCTTCGGGGGCCACTTCCAGCGGGCGCGGCACACCCCCAAGCACGAAGCGCGGCTGGTACATGTCCGGCCCACGTTCGTTCAGCGGTGTAAGGGTGAAACGAACGTAACGGTCCCAAAAGCGCCAATCGACGGTGGCCGCAACCGCGACTGCACCGACGATGATCAATACAAGCAGGACCTTCACGGGCTTCATCCGGCAATCAATCGCATGCGTGCTGGGACCGTACACTGTGTACCGATACCCTACACGCTCAAACGATGCCGTGTCTCGTTTGCAATACGCGCTGCGGCGTGACTTCGCGCTTGGCGGTCGGATTGAGGGCCTTATGCGCGTTCTTCGACTGGTGAACCCAGCTTAGGCATCATGCGGCGCAAGACGTCGTCTTTCGCCACAAATTGGTGGTACAGCGCCGCCAGCACGTGAAGGCCGAGAACGAATCCTCCGACCCACCAGCAATAGATATGGATTTCCCGGTAAATGCGGAACGTATTGAACGGCGGATCGAGGCTGCGCAGGAATTCGAGCGAATACGCTTCGAAACCGAAAAAGT
>JAGREB010000141.1 GCA_020446775.1 Paracoccaceae bacterium | reverse complement strand
TGCTCGATGAAAATCTCGCAGGAAGTGCGCGACTACGCCGAAAAAGGCATGCAGGAAATGTCGCAAACCTTCAAAGCTTCGGGCAGCCAGATTTATCAGGCGAAAACCTAGTCGCCCTCCGCCCACGGGTGGACGGTTATGGCCGGCCACTCGGCTTGCCAACGCGCGGTTTTCTCGCGGTACGCCGCCGTTGCTTGAATTGTCCGATTGGGCGTGACGACGAAATTCCAAGCGTCGCCAAGACCGAAAGGCGCGAACAAGTCGAGGAACTCGTCACCGGTTCGCTTTAAACCGATGGCCGACGCCCGGCACATGAAGTTGAGGATGCCTTCCGAGGCATTCGACAGCTGCGGATACGCCACGCCGAATTTGTGCGGATACCACAGGTGGACGCGCGCTTGATTGCGCACTTGCACGTCGGCGCCGAGATCCGAACACAGATCGTTTGTCTGGGCGATCACATCGCGTTCGGCTTCTTCGGAGAGATCGTCCGAGAAATAAAGAATATCGTAATCGCGAATGCCCTGCTCGGCGCGCCGGCCCGACCGCAAATTCCACACGGTTTGAAACAAGCATCCGCCGGCCAGCCACCAATCTTGAATTCCGAGTTTCGGAAAGCGCTCGATCAATTCGGCGTTGACACGGTTCAGCAGGCACAATTGAACCACTTGCCGCGCCAGCCGGTCACTGGCGGCATCCGAGCGCGACACACCGCCGGCCTCGGGAAATAGCGGCAGGCTTTTGACCTTTGCCGACGGCGCTTGCACGCGCTCGGCCGCCGGCCGCGGGAAAACCCGCAAACGCAGAGACCGGCCGGAGGAGACGGGAATGAAAGTAGCCATGGCAAATCATACGCGATCTGCCGATTCGTCCCAATCGTGCATGGATGGCTGTTTCACGGCCCCCAATTGCCGGTCTAAACTCCCGCCGCCGATCCGTTTCGGTCCCTTCGCGGAGTTGTCCATGTTCATCCGTTTCCTCGTATTGGCCGTTCTTGTTTCGAGCGTAGCGCAGGCGGCCGCGCCGGATTACCCCAGGGGCCAACTCCCCGAAACGATCGCCCCGACCCATTACGCACTCGACCTGACGATCCTGCCGGAACGCGAAACGTTTGACGGTAAAGTGACAATCGCTGTCGAGATTGCCGAACCGACAGACACGATTTGGTTTCATGGTCAGGAATTGACCGTGACCGCGGCAACGGTGACCGGCGCCGGCAACCAAAAGCAATCGGCCGCCTATGACGAAATACCGGGCTCGGGCGGTGTCGCCCGACTCACACTCGACAAGCCGATCGCCGCCGGCCCGGCCACCATCGAGGTTGTCTATTCCGCACCGTTCAATCGCCGCCTCGAGGGATTATATCGCTCGGACGAAGGCGGCGATTCATACGCGTTCTCGCAGATGGAACCGATCTTCGCGCGCCTCGCGTTCCCGAGCTTCGATGAGCCGCGCTTCAAGACGCCCTTCGACGTGGCCGTAACCGCCCACGCCGAACACGTGGTTGTTTCGAACACGCCTGAAACCAAGGTCGAACAGCTTGCAAACGGTCTCAAGCGCGTCACGTTCCTGACCACCAAGCCACTACCGACGTATTTGATTGCCTTTGCGGTCGGGCCGCTCGATGTCGTCGACTGGACGCCGATCCGCGCCACGGCGATCCGCGACGTTCCAATTCCGTTGCGCGGAATTACCGCGCGCGGCAAAGGCGAGCAGATGAAATACGCGCTTGAGAACACCGAAGGACTGCTGCTGACCCTCGAAGGTTACTTCGATATCCCCTACCCCTACGAAAAATTGGATTTGGTCGCGGCCACCGATTTCGCCGCCGGCGCCATGGAAAACGCCGGCGCGATCTTCTATCGCGAGCCGTTGTTATTGCTCGGCGACAATCCGTCGCTGTCGGAAAAGCGCTTTTACGCCATCGTCCATGCCCACGAAATGGCCCACCAGTGGTTTGGCGATCTGGTGACGCCGGTATGGTGGAACGACATTTGGCTCAATGAAGCCTTCGCGTCCTGGATGGAGAACCTGACCGCCGACCGCTGGAACCCGGAAGGCGAATACGACCGGCTCAATTTGAAAGGCGCGTTGGGCGCAATGAACATCGACAGCTGGCGCAGCGCGCGCCAGATCGCCCAGCCTATTGAAAGCAACGACGACATCGCCAACGCCTTCGACGGCATCACCTACGAAAAGGGTGGTGGCGTTATTTCCATGTTCGAACGTTACTACGGCGCAGAGAATTTCCGCCGCGGCGTCAAATTGCACATGGAACGTTTCCGCTTCGGTGTCGCGACTTCGAAGGATTTTCTGCAATCGATTGCCGACGCCAGCAACGACACCGAAGGCGTGGCCGCGTTCGAAACCTTCCTCAATCAGCCGGGTGTCCCGACGCTTAAGACTTCGCTCACGTGCCGCAAATCGGGGGCAAGCGTTGACGTGACGCAAAGCCGTTACAGCGTCGATCCGAAAGGACCGGCAACCGACCAGCGCTGGATCATTCCCTTGTGCGTGGTCACCGGCAACGGCGGCGAGCGCAACTCGACATGCACCATGGTCAAGGACCGCAAGGCCCGTATTGCGATTGAGGGAACGGCTTGCCCCGATTGGGTGATGCCGAACGCCGACGGCGCGGCCTACGCCCGTTTTTCATTCGACCGCCAAGGCTGGCAAAATCTTTTCGCCCATGCGGAAGAATTGAATGCCAAAGAGAAATTATCTGCGCTCGACAGCCTCGATGCGGCGTTCGGTGCAAGCACCATCGATATCGCCGTCTACGCCGAGGGCATCAGGGCATTACTCGGCGATACCACCGCGGTCATGCCCGAATGGGATGTCGCAGCCTTGCCGGTCAATCGTTTGGGTTGGATCTCCGATCAATTGGTCCGCGATGACGCCAAACCCGGCGTCGCGCGCTTTGTGGCCGACCTTTACGGGCCGATATACGACAGGTTGGGGCTCGACCCCAACCGGCCCTATGACCGTGAAAACGAGATCAAAGCGACATTGATGCGCACACCCGTCGTCGGCGTCATGGCGGAACAAATCCGGCGCGCCGACGTCCGCGCGGAACTTGCCAAGCGCGGCGCGGCGTATCTCGGGATTGGAGGGGACGGGACGATTGACGAAGCCGCCGTCGACCCCAGCCAAGTCCAACAAGCCTTGATTGTCGCGGTGCAGGATCTTGGCGCGCCGGCGGTGAACGCGATCCGCGCGCACCTCAAGACCGAGCGCAAAGCGACCACCCGCAACCGCATGATCAGCGCCCTTACCCATAGCACCGACCCCGAAGTTGCCGCCGCGACGCGCGCGCTGGCGCTTTCCGACGAACTTCGCGGCAATGAAGTGCCGATCGTTGTGTACGGATCGGTTCGCGAACCCGACAATGCAGCGGCCGCTTGGACGTGGTTCAAGGCCAATTTCGACGCCATCGCGGCGAAGATGCCGCCCAACAATCGCGGCGAATTGGCGGGGATCGGCTCACGCTTTTGCAGCAAGAACGACCGCAAAGACTACAACGCGTTTTTCAGTTCGCGGATCGACGATTTGACCGGCGGACCACGCAATCTGGCGATCACGCTTGAACGCATCGATGCCTGCGTCAATCTTGTCGAGAAACAGCGCCGCGCGGCGAACAAGTACTTTGCGGCCCTCGTGCCCTGAAATTATCTTGGGGAGAATGCCATGAAACGCAGAGATGCCATTACAACAACAACTGCCGCCGTTGCGGCCGCACTTTCAGGAGAATCCACCATGGCCCAATCCACCAGCAAGACCATCGCCGTGATCGGCACCGGCCGCATGGGCGGCGCGTTTGGCGCGGCGTTCACGCGTGCCGGACACACGGTCGTTTACGGATCGCGCAACCCCGCGGACGAAAAAGTCCAAACCGTCGTGAAAAACACCACCGGGTCGGCGGCCCTCGATCCTCACTCTGCGGCCGCCAAGGCCGAGGTTGTCGTGCTCGCGGTGCCGTGGGCGGGCGCGGAAGAATCCGTGAAAGCCCTTGGCGATTTGAGCGGCAAATTAATCCTCGACCCGACCAACGCCATTCAATTCGGAAAAGACGGCGCCGGATTGGCGGTCGACACATCGGGGGGTGAATTGGTACGCGATTGGGCCAAAGGCGCGCGGGTCGTCAAGGCGTTCAACACGGTCGGTTACTTCGTCATCGCCAATCCGTCGGCATTGCCTGGGAAGGTCGGCTGCTTCCTCGCCAGCGACGATGCGGCGGCCAAGGCTGAAGCCAAAGACCTGGTCACCTCGCTTGGGTTTGAGGCCGTCGACGTCGGCCCGATGAAAAGCGCACGGGTTCTGGAGGGTATGTCCACGCTGTACATGGTGCCCTACTTCACCGGTAAGCAGGACGAGCGCTTCGAGTGGTCGGTGGTGCGTTCCGGAAACGTCACCCTGGGACCGGTGCGCACCGCGGGATGATCACCGGCTGACGCCGAAACCGACTTCGAAGCGCAAACCAATCGCAACTGCGTCCTTGAGTGTTGGATCGGTTCCGGGATTAACGATCCATTGCACGTCGGGCTGGATCGCAAGCCAATCCGTCAACTGCGCGCGATAGGTAAACTCAAAGCTGGTTTCGGCTTTGTCGACGGGCGTCCCCGCCGCGGTTTGTAGCGTGCGAAACGTGTCGCCGTTGACGGCGTGCGCGATTGCGAATCCGGCCACGTCGTCCGGGCGAGCATCGAACAAACCGGTATAGGCCAGACCGCCGCCGGCATAACGCGACAACTGATTGATCTTGCCATTGGCAATTCCGAACCGGCCGAACATGGACAAACCCCGGGCGTCGCCGAAAGGCGACGTCACTTGACGTTCGGCTTCGACATATATCCCGCTATTGCCGTTGCTTTGTTTGGGGCCAAGCGTTGCCGGATCGATGGCCAGCTGCTCGTCAAACTTCGAGGTATAGTGCCACCCACCCACCGTCGCGATCGTGCCGTCCAAGTCGGCTTCGACCTCGGCCGCCAGCAAGGCACCGTCACCATTGCCCAGCTTGATGGCCGTTCGGCGCGGACGATTGGGATCGCCTGGAACTCCATCGAATATGGCGGCACGCACCAATACCGAGTCCGTGATCTGGTATTGCAGGCGCGCCGCAAGCGACGCCGACGGAAAGATCGAAGGCCCGTTCTCGCCGGACTGCGAAAAATCCGGCCCGATGCCGTGCGAACTCGACAAAAACAAGCCGGCCGTGTCCATGGCGTCGAATTCGGAGTTGAGATCGTACAACCCGACCTTCAGAGCGCCGCGGCCGTCGGCAAATACCTGTTCGTACCAGGCTTCGTAAAGCCGCGTGGCGTAACCGGTGTCGATATTGCTTGCGACCTGGAGGTCGCCAAGGACCGTGTCGCTCAGCGTCGTACTGTTGTTCGACAGGACATAGAAGAAAAACGTCCCACCCGTGAGTCCGAACGCCTGTTCGGCATCGATGCTCAACGTCACGTCCAGATTATCGAGATACTTCTCGTCCTTCGCCAACCCGCCATGCGTGTTGGTCCAAATGTCGCCGGTATAGACAACGTCGAAGGCAAACGACGGCGTTTCTTCGGTCTCACGAGAGGATTGCGCGAAAGCCAAATCGGCGCCGCAGAGAAACCCAAGTGCCGCTACGCCACATGCCGGATTGCGAGCGAACGATCCGGCGGCAAAATCCTGAAATCCCATACCTATTCAACTCCACCCGTTACATGACAGCGCGCGCATTCGCCAAGCGGCCCCGAGATTAAAGGACGCCTTCGACACCAACGACGCATCAAGTAGGCTGCCCCCCGTACGTTTGAAACGATGCCAAATGGATAAGGCGTTTCGCAGAGGTATTGGGAGGCCCCGAAGGGTTCGAGGGGTCACAATTCCGCGAATTCGTACGAGAGAAAGGGAGAATATATGGCAATCGCGCGTCGATCATTGATCAAACGGTCCGCCGGAGCTTTGACCCTTGCCGGATCAGGGAGACTTGCCCACGCCGCCGAAAATCTGCGGCCGGTTGTCGTCATTGGCGCAACTGGACGAAGTGCCGGCCCCATCATCGCGCAGGCGCTCGAACAAGGACGCCGCGTCACGGGTCTTGCGCGCCGACCTGAGCGGCTCACCATCGACCACCCTAATTTCACCGCTGCCCGCGGCGACGTTTACGACATCGATAGCCTGAGCGATGCGATGCGCGGCGATGAAGTCGTCATATCGGTCATCGGACGCGGTCTGGCCGACGTCGACAGCGAACCGGGATATGTCGACCTCTACTCGGTGGGCGGATCGGCGACGCTGCAAGCCATGCGCCGAAAGGGAAACAAGCGCATCATCACCATGACCTCGGGCGGAACCGAACAAATTCCCCCTGCCAAACCGACCAACGGCGACCCGTCGGATGAATTTGTCTGGCGTCATCGCAACGTCTACGGCGACATGCAGCGCTGGGAAAGAATCCTTTTGCGCAGCGATATGGAATACGTCGTGCTGCGCCCGCGCCGCCTGATCGACGGGCCGATTCAAAACAACCTCAAGCTATCGGTTCATCGCAATCATGCGGCGTTCGATGAGCGCAGCGGCGGACACCGCAGCAGCGTCACCTTCGCCGATGTCGCGGCGTTCACGCTCGCCCAATGTGAAGGTAACGGGTACCTGGGTACGGCCGTCGGCATTTACTCCGACGTTTACCTCGGCGCCCTGCCCGAAGCCTCGAAGGATTGAACCGGCCGCGTCGAGCGGTAACGCCTAATCCTTGGCGTCTTCAGCGGTCCTTTCGATCGCCTTGCCCACGCTCTTGGTATCCTTACCGATACCTTCGATGGTGTTGCACGCGCCGAGCGACAACACGGCGGTGACCGCTGCGGCGAGAACGGCAATACGCGACAATTTGGTCATGGAATCGCCCTTATACCTTGTGACGTGATTGATCGAGCGGGCTGCTTAACCAGCGGCTCTCACGCAATAAACGCGCGGCCCGAAAATCGGTTGCGGACGAATCCCGTTTGCGACCGCCGTATTTCTACAACAATCGCATGCTTGGCCGCGTCAAAGCGACGCGACGATCTCCTCGGTCATCTTTTTGGCGTCGCCGAGCAGCATCATGGTGTTGTCGCGATAGAACAAGTCGTTGTCCACGCCCGCGTAACCCACACCCATCGAGCGCTTCACGAACAGCACCGTTTTAGCCTTTTCCACGTCGAGGATCGGCATGCCGTAAATCGGGCTCTGCGGATCGGTCTTGGCGACGGGATTGGTGACGTCGTTGGCGCCGA
>JAGREB010000140.1 GCA_020446775.1 Paracoccaceae bacterium | reverse complement strand
CGCGCGCGCATCAACGTCAATTGCGCTGATAAAGGACCAAACGTAGACCTTGGCCGGTGCATCCGGATAAAATCGTTTGAGGTCCGCCGCTGCATCCTGGCTGCTGACGAGCACGAAGCGGCGCGAATACAGCATGATCCTGATCTCGCGGTCGCGCTGTTCAATTTCTGCGGCATCGAACATTTCCGGCAGATGCTTGTGCTGAAAATCTGGAATCCAATGCAGCGCTTTATCCGCATGAAACATCGAGCGCGATACTGGAAACAATGCCGCGGCGCTTTCCAGGATCGCGTTGATCTTCGAAAGATCGGGTGCTTCTCCGGTCGAGACGCTGGTCCGGAATTCCGGTTTCATGTCCAGCGGCGTCCCATCCGGCTTGAGCACGGCTTCGACCGCGTCGTTTATCCACAATGCGCGAATGTTTGGGGATGCGATTTCGGCATCGGTCAAAATGACAATCCGTGGGCGCTCGCTTGGGTCGAGCGCCGACAGCAGCTTTGCCAGCATCCGGACATAGACGATGCCGCCCAACCACCCGCCATGGATGATATCGAAATTTGGCGAAAATAGCGGCATGACGAGGACAGGGCGGATCATGCGGCCATGATTTCCGATAGGGCGCGCTCGACGGTTCCTTCCGAGAGGTCGATGAAATCGTCACTTGGCGGAAGGCGGGGATCGTCCGCGGCGTGCTTGATCGCGGCCAAAAGAGTTTCCGCAGTCGGTGTGAAAGTGCATATGCCTTTTTCTATCTGCGGCGAAAAGATATCGCGGCCTTCCGTGCCGATCAGGCACGTGCGGACACCGAACGCGGCGGCTTCGACCACCACCGAAGAGAATACCGTTACGTGATGGTTGACGATCCGCAGCAGCGCAAACAGCGGATATGCGGTCGCCTGTTCGATATTGAAATTCGCGATTCCGGCGCGGTCGAGCATCCGTTCGATTTCAGGTGCCGTATGTCGGCGCAAGGGATGCAAACGCAACAGCCATATCCAATGCGATGGCGACGATTTCATCGCCGTGATGAGTTCGGGACCGAGCGGGCTTTCAAGCGGCTGCAAACTGACCAGTATCTTGTGACGGTCCGCAACGGAGGTTGCGAATTCATCGAAATCGGCTGGTGTTAGGCCGGCTATCGCTCCGTGGCGCCACGTATAGAGCCAAGGATTGCTGCCCACGATTCCGCGATGGCGGGCGCATTCCGGGTTGAGGTCCACTTCGATGTCGTGTTTCGTTTTCGGACCCCAGCACCAGATTCGATCCGGCATCAAGTCATAACCTCCACGCGGCGCATTGTTCATGTGCGTGTACATGCCGTGGATCGGACCCAAGCGGCCATGCTGCATGTCGATTGTCGCGATCCCCGCGCGACGGCAGGCCAACATCCATGCCATGCCGACGGGATGGTAATAAACCGAGAGAAACAACGCTTTGGGCTTCAATGTATTCAGCGCGTTTTCGAAAACGCGCGCAAAATAGAAGATTTTTCCGATGTCTGTGGCGATCGCATCGCGACTCAACGACGGAAGGGTGGCTGCATCCGGATCGTGCCGGGCAATCGCCATTGTCACATCATCGAACCGTTCCAACTGTCCTGGCGGATCGAAGGCGATATTCCCACTTGCCATCTGCGGAGCAATAAACATCGATGGAAAATAGCGTCGAAATTCCATCGTTTTCATATCGGCGAATTCGATCTTGGCGCACGAAAAGCGCGGCCGCGTCAAGGCCTGAAGGCTATCGAGGATTTTTGCAAAGCGGTGCCCGCTTACATTGTCGCCGTGCTCCTCGGGACGCACAAAAAAGAGCATATCGGGATTGAGAGCGGAGTCATCGAGCGTTATCCGTGCTTCGGATTTTGGCGCCCGCAGCAGTCCAGTCTCCTGTGGTCCGAATTGGACCGCATCGACCGCGTCGACGTTTTTCCATTGGGGGGCGGTGTTGGTGACGTTATCCGCGCCCGCAGCCTTGCGGTCGATGATCAGCCGTTTGGCGATCGCCGACCACAGCCTTAACCTAACGATGGGCCAGTAATTGACGCCGATATATTGGGTATTTGCGGGATCGCAGTCCCGCTCGATCGCTTGAATGATGTTGATAACTTGATCGTACATCGGAACGGCGGCGCCGGTCAGCCGTTGAACAGGCCTGCGGCGACCATGGCGCTGGCGACCACGAAATCCGCCTCGTTATCGATATCGACAGAATATTTGCGGTCCATCAAGAATGGCGTGGCGCCATCGTAGAGAGAATTGAGGTCAGGCTTTGCGAGATCGGCGATGGCGCGAACATAGATCGCACCGTTAGGATGGTACGCCGCGACTTGATCCTGGCTGCGGGTGTTGCCCGTGACCATCGGCGACGATGTGCTTACGGGGTTCCAGTCGCCATCATTCGCTATAGTGAACGCGAATGAAATCGGAAAACCGTACTCGACCGCAGAAAAGACCGGCTTTCCCGTTTTTTTGTGAAGCCCAATGGCGCTTTCAACGTGTTGCGCATTTCGGAAAGGCACGGTGGGAAGGCCCATGACGAACGTGCCTTGGGTCGACTTGAAAATCTTCGCGTGAGCGGATTTGAGGTAGTCGAAAATCTTGACCTTGTCACCGGCTTCCTCGGCGGTGCGGTCATCGAGAACCAGTTTATCGGTTCCCAAATAATCGGTCGCAATGCGCCAGTACTCTTCTGAATCTGTCGAGAAGATGACTTTGTCGACCGAGGGTGCTTTCGCAAAAGCTTTGAGAGTCCAAAGCACCAGGGGTTTGCCGGCGAGGAGCTTGATGTTCTTGCCGGGAACGCGCTTTGAGCCTGAGCGGGCAGGGACGAACGCCGTAACGGTCATGATGGAAACATGCGATCGAAGGCCGATTTTACGTCGGCGTAGACGGCCACGACGTCGGCATATTCGGTGTCGGACAAGTGTTTCAGCGGCATACGGTCGCGCCGGTGCATGAAACCGGCGGCTTGCAAGAGCGCTTTGTTGGTGCGATGCCAACCGTATTTTGCCGCGCACTTATCGAAAAAAGGCGCTTCGAGCCGTTCAAGGATCGTCTTGATCGCGGTCTGATCGTCCTTTTCATATGCATCCCAGAACGCTTCGCCGATCCGCGCGTCCAACATCGAGATGCCGTTGAGGTATGCGCGCGCGCCATAAGGGCGAAAAGGCATGAACGCCGATTTACGGCCGGCGATGACCACGCGAATGCGTGGCTCGAGTTCGAGGGCGATGCACGTCGTCTTGAAATCTTTGGCGTCTTCCTTGAGGGCGACGATTTCCGGCACTTTGGGCAGGGCTCGGAACAGCGATTCCGGCCAATGCATTTGGGTCCCGTTGTGGCCCGACAGAAACGGCATTTCGTGCACCAAGATGCCGAGCTTGGCGGCCCGGCCGACGTCCGCGTAATGCTCGATGATCTGCTCGTCGTTGAAATATTTCTCGCGCACCAACAGGGAAATCAGGTCGGCGCCGGTGTCTTTGGCGTGACGCGAGAATTCGATCGTTTCCTTGGTCGAGCAGTGAATCGGATCGCCGACGATCACCACGTTCTTGGGGTCGAGCGCTTTGACCTTGCGGATGCAATGTTCGTTGAGGTCGCGAATTTCATCGTGGGTGAGTTGCGAATAACGTGAGTTGTAGGCCATCGCGTAGAATTTGCGGCCGCCTGTGCGGTAAATGTGGTCCAGATAGCGGTCGAGCGATTCGTAATCGACATTCTCGTTCGCGTCGAAGGGCGTGAAAATCGTATAGACGCACCCCTGGAGACGCTCTTTGACTTCTTCAAACATTCACGGCACCGCGTTTTCGACGATCGATGTCAGCTTGCACCATTTCCGTCGCAATGGCGACTATTTCGCGCGAACCCTTGAACCCCACTGCCAACTTGAGGTGTGCGGGATTGCCGATCAGCGGCGGCGTATCGAATTTGCGAAAATATTGTGGGGCGACCGTCGCAAGCATAAGTCCCGATTTGCGGTCTCGGCACGTGGTCGCGATTCCTTCGCCGTCGAAGTGCGGGTCGAACCCGGCAGCTTCCGCTGCCATGGTCAAAAACGCTTTGACCGTTGTCGCGCGACCGGTGGCAAAGACGTAATCCTGGGGAGGTGAGGTCGCCAGAGTCATGGGCATGGCTGCGGCGTAATCGATCGCCGAACCCCAATCGCGGCCCGATGACAGGTCGCCGAGTTGCATGGGCGCACCGCCATCGACGTGTAGGCGTGCGAGGTTATAGGTGATCTTGCGAGTGACAAAATTGCGCGCCCGGTAGGGGCTTTCGTGATTGAAGAGGATGCCGTTAACGGCGCGCAGGCCATGCTGCTCCCGATAGATCGCGACCAAATGCTGTGCGGTCAATTTCGAGAGTCCGTAAGGATTTGTCGGCCGGTACGGGCTGTTCTCGTCAAGCGGTGTGTTGTCGCGCGGGGCGCCATAGATTTCGGCGCTTGAGGCAAAGAACAGCGCCGCGTCTGGAACTGACAGCCGAATGGCCTCGAGCACATTCAGTGTGCCCAAGGCGTTCGTTTCGATGATTGAGCGGGGCTGCTGGAACGAGTCCGCGACAAAACTTTCGCCGGCGAGATGGTAAATCGCGTCTGGCCGATGCGCCGCGAGCAGTTCGACCAATTGATGCGGTTCGTGGAGGTTGAGATTGACCAGCGTGATCCGCTCCAGTACCCCGAGTTCTTCAAGACGCCAAAGCTTGCTCGCGTGTCCGCGCCGAAAGCCGCCCAGCACTTTCCATCCGGCGGATAGCAGCTGCGCCGCAAGCAGCGCGCCATCCTGCCCGGTCACACCGAGGATCAGGACCGTTCCCGGATTCTTACTGGCGGCCATCGAAGCGCTCCTTGAGGTCGATCAACGCCCTGGCAAATCCGTCGCCGCCGTTGAGGTGGCCCTGCCACACTTCAATAACCTTGATACCGTCCAGCGTCATGGCCGCCGCAATCGCATCCATATTGCCGGGATCGCCCTCACCGAACGGCAAGCCTTCGCCGTCATGCCCCAGGGCATCCGCAATGTGGACATGCCGGATCAGCGGCGCCAAGTCTTTGACGACATCGGCCGCAACGAAATCGAAGACCTTGTCGCCCATGCAAAGATGGCAAACGTCCATGCAAATGGGCATTTGATGACGTTTGATGAGGTCGATGTCGGCAAGGTTATTCATTGCTTTGAGGCGCGCGGCACCGCCGAAATACCACGCAATCGGCGGCAGCCATTGCGGCAGGATGGTTACGCCGCTTTTGGCGTGGGTGGATAATAGTTCCGCGTGTTGATTGAAGAACATTTCGAGCGAACCGTGAACGTTCGAAAAGCTTCCAACGATCAGGCAATCGCGACCCGTGCGATCCTGCAGCGCTTTGGCGAATTCCACCGTCCGATTCAGCACAAAATCACTTGCCTCCCGTTGATCCGCGCGGGGTGAAAACGGATCCATGAGAAGGGTCGAACTGACGTAATCTGGAAGGTGAACACTGTAATGGTTCGTGCGGTCGAATTTGGCGGCGTCGATATCGCCTGCGACGTCGCCGAACGTCAGGTGAAATTCGAAATGGCCGGTCGGAAGGCGCCGCGCGAGATCGTCCATGTCGTGAAAACGGACGGGCAGCGACAGCTTCGCCGTCCGGGCCCACGCGAGTGTTGCTTCGTCGACGGGCTGTGGCCGTTCAAAGACGGAACGGTCGATAACTTTGTCTTTGCCGACTTGGCGTACGGCGGCTTTACCGAGCAGGGGGCCGATGTCCTCTTGACCGAGACCAGTGCGCGGCGAATGCAGCACAATCTTGTCACGCGTTACGGACTCACCTTCGGCAATCGCAACCTTGGCATAATAAGAACGCCCGAGATTCTGCAGGTTCAACAGTTCGCCTTGATTGGGCACGCGCGGGCCGTCGCCGGCCATGATCAATTCGAGGTTTTCCGCAAATTCCGCCATTTTCGCGAATTCGTCCGGTGTCGAGCTTGACGAGTGATCGAGC
>JAGREB010000139.1 GCA_020446775.1 Paracoccaceae bacterium | reverse complement strand
ACATGGTACCGATCATCGGCAAGGCACACGTGGCCTATTTGCCGAACCAGCGCGTCGTCGGCATTTCGAAGCTCGCGCGCGTGGTCGAAGCCTATGCGAAGCGCTTGCAGATCCAGGAAAAGATGACGGCGCAGATCGCCAACGCCATCAATGGCGTGCTCAACCCCAGCGGCGTGGCCGTGGTGGTCGAAGGCGAACACCAGTGCATGACGACACGCGGCGTCAACAAGCCGGGCGTCAGCATGGTGACGTCGACGATGCTCGGCGCCTTCCGCACTGACGCGTCGACGCGTAAGGAATTCCTGGCGTTTATCGGGAAAGCGTAATCGGCGTCTCGAACCGAAAAAGATCTACCGCACGAATTGACTGAGGTTGATGCGGACCTGTTCGTCGATCCCCGCATCGATACCGTCGAACGTCGCCTGAATCATGTGCATCCACGCCGCGCGCTTGTCGTCGGGCGTGGCGCCTTCGGTCAACGTTTGCGCCTGCACGGCCCGCGCGCTGGCCGACGCCAGGACCGTTCCGACGGCATCGATCACCGCGACTTCGACCGATAGGGTCGCGTCGTATTGAACGGCCTGTTCTTTCTTGAACCAGCCCCTGATGCCTTTTTTGATCGGCAAAATCGTCTCGACGATACGCCCTTCGTTGAGCGTCACGCGGAGCTTGTTGACGGTGTTGCCGGTCATGTCGAACCTGTGGGCTGCCCAATCGCGCACGGCTTGAGAATATGTAACCGGCGCAAGGTGCCCGACTAGCGGGTATTCCTGTGGCGGCTCGGCCGCGATCACGACATCGAGCGACGTCACGTCGACCCGATAGGCCGGCACTTTGGCGAAATCGAGCGTGGTGGGAACGACGACCTTGTCCTTGGCCATCGCCCCGGAGGAAATCGCGGCCAGCATCGCGATCGTCGCGATGACTGCTTTGCGTCTATTCATCATGATCGTGTCCATGGTTCGCGCGCCAACCTGCCCGCTTGGGGTCTCACGTCGCGTGATAGGCCGCTGAGTCCCGGCGCCCAAGTTGTTCGAGTTCGGCTTCGGTGAAACCGTAGTCCGTCCGGCAGAATTCGCAAGTCATGCGTACGACGCCGTCCTCGGCGAAGGTTTTCAATTCTTCCACCGGAAATGAGGCGAGAATGCGTTCGGTTCGTTCGCGCGAGCATCGGCACCCGTTGACATAGCGGCGCGCCGGCAATGGCGACCATCCGATGGTCGCGAACAATCGGTGAATCAGTTGTTCGGATGTCACAGTATCGCTGATCAATTCGCCGTCGGTTACGCTGCCCATCAGCACGACGGCCGTACGCCAGGCGTCTTCTTGCTCGTCATCCGATAGAACGACGTCGCCGGGTTCGACCGGCATGCGCTGAAGAACCATGGCTGCGGCGCGCCAGCGGCCGCCGGTCTCGGGCCGTGGCGGCGCCACGGCGATGCGCAACGCTGAAGGAACCTGTTCGGATTGCTGAAAGTAATGATGCACCGAGTCGGCGAGATTGGAGGTATCGAGTTCGACGATACCTTGATACCGGTCGGTGTCGGGACCTTGATCGACGGTAAAGGCGAGGTGACCGGCGCCGACCAAACGCGGCAAGAGATTACCCGGCCGGCCGTGGCTCAATGCCTTGGCCAATCGCTCCTCATCGAATTTGGCGCAGCCGCGAACGATGCCGTCGGAGGTCACGTCGGTGACCAACGTGTGCAGCGGTCCATTACCCTGGACCTGCAGTGTGAAAATCCCGTCGTACTTGAGGCCCGACGACAACGCGATACCCGCGACCAGCGCCTGGCCCAATAACTCCGCCACCGGTTCGGGATCGGCGTGCCGGCGCAAAATCGCATCCGCGCCGGCGCTAAAGCGCACCAACCGGCCGCGAAACGCCCCGCCGGAAACAAGAAACGGTTGGCAGATATCGGACGGCGTGTCCGGCGTTACGTCATGCACCACAACAAGACACCCTTTTGGGCGTGGAGGCGGTTTTCGGCCTCATCCCACACCGCCGATTGCGGTCCGTCGATCACGTCGGGCGTGACTTCTTCGCCGCGGTGCGCCGGCAAGCAATGCAAGAAGATCGCCTCGCGCGCCGCCGCGGCCATCAGCGCGGTATTGACCTGATACGGCTTCAGGAGGTTGTGCCGATTGCCGGCCTCGTCGCCCATCGACACCCAGGTATCGGTTACGATGCAATCCGTCCCGCTGACGGCCGCCTTTGGATCGCGCGTCAGCGTCACCTTGGCGTTGCGACTCTTCGCCCAAGCCATCACCTCACCGCGCGGGTCAAGACCTTCGGGACACGCCAAGCGAAGTTCGAACCCGAGCAAGCCGGCGGCATGGATCCAGCTGGCGGCGACGTTGTTGCCGTCGCCGCACCATGCCACTTTCGCTTTCTCGATCGGACCGCGCCGTTCCTCGTAGGTCATGATATCGGCCATGATCTGACACGGATGAGAGTCGTCGGTCAGTCCGTTGATCACGGGCACCGTGGCGTAGTGCGCGAGTTCCTCGAGCTTCGACGCCGCGGCCGTGCGAATCATGATCGCATCGACATACCGCGACAGGACGCGCGCGGTATCGGCGATCGATTCACCGCGTCCCAGCTGAGTGTCCTGCGGCGACAACGCGATCGCGTGGCCGCCCAACTGCTGCATGCCGACCTGGAACGACACGCGCGTACGGGTCGACGGCTTTTCGAACACCAGGGCCAGTGTCTTACCGGCGAGCGGATGCGACTGCCCCTTGTCGGCCTTGAGTTTGGCGCCAAGGTCGAGCACGTGGCGCACGGTCTTGGCGTCGAATCTGTCCAGATCGAGAAAATGTTTGAGCGACATTCTCACCCTCCTCGTGTGGCGGGGTGTTAGGCCGAAAGCTCGGCGCAGACCTTGTCAAGGATTGCGACCGCGGCATCGATTTCCGCGTCTCCGATGATCAGCGGCGGCAGCAGGCGCACGACGTTGTCTCCGCCGACGACAGTCAGCAATCCTTGTCCGAACAACTTGGCAACCACGTCGCCGTTCGGCGGCACGCTTTTCAGACCGATCATCAGCCCTTTGCCGCGCACTTCGCTGAACACTTTTGGATATTTGGCGACCAGAGCGCGCAGCTTCGGCCACAGCACGTCGGCCACTTCGGTGACATGGTCGAAAAAACCCGGCTCCAGCATGACATCGAGCACGGCGTTGGCCGCAGCCATGGCCAGCGGATTGCCGCCGAACGTGGACCCATGGGTCCCAGGCACCATGAACTTCGCCGCGCGCTCGCTGGCGAGGCATGCCCCGACCGGAAAACCGCCGCCAAGACCCTTCGCCAGCGCCATGATGTCGGGTGTCACACCCGACCACTCGTGCGCGAAGAGTTTGCCGGTGCGGCCCAAACCGCACTGCACCTCGTCGAAGATCAACAGCAAGCCATACTCATCGGCAACGCGGCGCAGGCCTTTCATGTATTCGATATCGGCCGGGATGATCCCGCCCTCGCCTTGGACCGGCTCGACGACAATCGCCGCCGTCTGCGCGCCGACAACCGCGCGCAGCTCGTTCAAATTCCCGAACGGCACCTGATCGAATCCGTCGACCTTGGGTGCGAAACCTTCGAGGTGCTTTTCCTGTCCGCCAGCGGCGATGGTCGCGAGGGTACGGCCATGAAACGCGCCACGCAGCGTGATCACGCGGTACTTGTCTTTCTCCCCTTGGGCTTGATGGAAGCGGCGCGCAGTCTTGATCGCGCACTCCATGGCTTCGGCGCCCGAGTTGCAGAAAAACACCGTGTCGGCGAACGAGTTCTTCACCAACCGGTCGGCGAGTTTTTCCTGTCCGGCGATACGGTACAGATTGGAGGTGTGCCACAGCTTCTCGGCCTGGACCTTAAGCGCGGCGACGAGATGCGGATGGGCGTGACCGAGCGCGGTTACGGCGATGCCCGCGCCGAAGTCGAGAAAGCGTCGGCCATCGGCTGCGTACAGCCACGCGCCCTCGCCCCGCTCGAATACGACATCGGTCCGCGCATAAGTCGGCATCACCGCCGTGATGGTCATCGCCTTGATCCTTCAAAAAGTGCCGGCCCGTCCGCGGCACCCGTCTGTGTCCGCGACTTCATCACCGGCGTTTGGTGATTTGCTGATCGGTGAACGAAAAAAAATTCGGGCGGCAACTCGCACCGCCCGTTTGCATATTGATTACGCCAACCGCGGGCGTTGTCAACGGTCAACCGCGGCCATCGGCCCGGTTCACTGCGGTTAAGGTTTCAATTTGTAGCCGCTGCGGATGACGAAATAGGTGGCCGCGAACATGACGGCGTTGAGTACGGTCAGAACCGCGACACCGAGCAGCGGCGAGCTGCTTTCGTGACCGAGGAAACCGTAGCGGAAGCCGTCGATGGCATAAAAAAACGGGTTGTAGTGGGCGATGGCTTGGGCGATCGGCGGCAGGCGGTCGATGGTATAAAACGTTCCGGATAAAAATGTCAGCGGCGTGACAACGAAGTTGGTGAACGCCGCCATGTGGTCGAATTTTTCCGCCCAGATCGCGCCGAGCACGCCCATCGACGACATGAACATCGACCCGGCCACGGCGTGGAATGCAATCAGCCAAGCGTTGTGGATGTGAACTTCGGCGAACAGGCCCATGATCGGCAGGCAGACGGCGCCGACGGCGACGCCGCGCGTCACACCGCCCATGACCCACGCGATCGTCAATTCCATCGCGCTCAACGGCGGCATCAAGACGTCGACAATGTTGCCTTGCACTTTCGAAACCAGAATCGACGACGACGTGTTGGCGAAAGCGTTCTGCAATACCGTCATCATGATCAACCCGGGGAGCATGAAGTCGGCGAACGGAAAACCGGCCATGTTGGCGCGCTCGCGTCCGAACGCGAACACCATCACCATCAGGAACATCAGGCTGGTCACCACCGGGGCCAGCACGGTCTGCACCATGACTTTCCAGAAACGGCGCACTTCCTTGACGTAAAGCGCCCACAGACCGCGCCAGTTGATGCCGCCCATCTCGCGCGGCAACGGCACGGAAAATTCGATCTGACTCTCGCTGGCGCTGGAATCGTTCATGATTGATCCATACTATCGGCTTCGTCGCACTTTTGAACGCTCGACGCCGCCTGAGCGATGCGTAACCCCGGGCTGCGGCGATTTAGGACTTTGGCCGTCCGTTGACAAGAACAGATCGCTCCCGAAGTGAACAAACGGCGCCAAACGCAGGCGTCAAACGCGCAGCACGTTCGCGATCCGGGCGCACCAACGCGAATTCCGGCACGAAACCTGGTGCGAAATCCGGCGCAAAAGCCAAACGCAAGCTGACCCGGCAGCGCTTGGCAAATATCACCGCCTACTACCTGGAGCGGTTCGCCTCGAGCGAGACCAACTTGCGCCGCGTGATGACCCGGCGCATCCGGCGGGAACTCAAGACCGAGGACGGTATCGACGACGCGCGGCTATCCGACGCGCGCGTTTGGCTGGATGAGATTATCGCCGACCTGAAACGCCAGAAGCTGATCGACGATCGCACTTATGCCATGGGGCGCGCTGCGCGTGACCGCAGGCTCGGTAAGGCCCCGGCGCGCACGCGCGCGAAGCTGATCGCCAAAGGCGTCGCGCGCGATCTTGCCGCCGAAGCCACGGCGGACGACGGCAGCGCCGAATGGGCGGCCGCAATCGCCCTTGCCAGCCGCCGCCGGCTGGGGCCCTACCGCGAAAAGCCGCGCGATGCCGACACCGATCGCCGTGACCTTGCCGCCTTCGCCCGCGGCGGCATCAGCTACGCCGTCGCCAAACGGCTAATGGCCCTCGACGAGCCCCCGGCATGAAAGATGGCGACAAAGATGGCGGCGGCACCACACCGGGATTTGCGCCGGGATTTGCCGCATGGGCAGGCTACACGGCCATGGCCGTTGGCATGTTTCTGGCCATCCTCGACATCCAGATTGTCGCGAGTTCGCTGATCGACATTCAATTCGCGCTCGAAATTCCCGCCGACCGGCTCAGTTACTTGCAGACCGCTTACTTAATCGCGGAAATCATCGCCATCGCATTGACCGGCTGGCTGACACGCCTGCTCAGCACGCGCTGGCTGTTCGTGGCGGCCATGTTGGGGTTTGTCGGCGCGAGCGTGGGCTGCGCGGCGTCGGAGTCGTATGTCGTGCTGTACGCGTGGCGCGTGATCCAAGGCTTGTTCGGCGGTGCGATCATCCCGCTGGTGTTCACGACGGTGTTTCTGCTGTTTCCGCTGCGCGCCCAGACTTTGGCCACCGCCATCGGCGGCGGGTTCGCCATGCTGGCGCCAACCATTGGGCCCTTCATCGGCGGTTGGATCACCGAAACGTTGAGTTGGCACTGGCTGTTCTTGATCAATCTTGCGCCGGGTGTTGTGGCGGCCGCGACCGTCGCGATCACCATCCGCGTCGACCGGCCGGATGGAAGCGCATGGCGGGAATTCGATCTGATGTCGCTGTTTCTGGTGACGGTGGGCCTGGGAACGATGGAACTCACCTTGAAAGAAGCGCCGAAATGGGGGTGGGGCGATCCGCTTGCAATCGGGCTGGGTACGATTTGCCTTGCGGCGGGCTTTGGCGCCGTGCGCCGCTTGGCGACGCGTACTCAGCCACTCATCGACTTCTCCGTGTTCCGCGACCGCACTTTTGCGGTCGGTGCGTGGTTCAGTTTCGTTCTCGGTTTCGCGCTGTTCGGCTCGGTCTACCTTTTGCCGGTTTACCTTGGCCTTGTGCGGGGACACGGCCCGTTGGAAACCGGCACGATCATGGTGGTCATGGGCGCGACTCAGCTTTTGACCGCACCGCTGGCCACACTGATGGAACGAAAACTGGACGCACGGCTGATGACCGCAATCGGTTTCGTCCTGTTTGCCGCCGGTCTGGTGTGGAACGGCTTCGCGACATTCGCATGGGATTTCGATCAACTGTTCGGGCCGCAGGTCTTGCGCGGCGCGGCCGTGATGATCTGTCTGTTGCCCGCGACGCGTCTCGCGCTCGGCCAGTTGCCCGCCGATCAGGTCGCCAACGGTTCGGCGCTGTTCAATCTGATGCGCAATGTCGGCGGCGCGGTCGGTCTCGCGTTGATCGATACGGTGCTCGAGAACCGGCCCGCACATCACGTCGAGCGCATTGTCTCGGCGCTGCAAGCCGGCGACCGCGACACGGCGGCTTTCGTCGGCCTGCCGCTCGACAAGTTCACGCCGGAGGCCATCGCCAATATCGATGCCGCGACCAAGGACTTCGTTCAGCCGCTGGTCGAGCGTGCCGCGGCGGTGGCCAGTTTCAATGAGGCGTGGCTGATGGTGGGCGGTCTGGCGGCGTTGTCATTGCTGATGCTACCGTTGATGCGCCCGCCCCAGATTCGAGATCACGAGAATCAAGCGCACGGCGGGACGCCAGAGCTTCGTCTTCCGCACTGATCCGCACCCACAGCACAACTCCGTTGGCCAGCGAAAACACAACCGCCGGCAGCCACGCGCCGAAAACCATCGGCAGCGTGAAGATCTCGATCACGACGATCAAATAGTTGGGATGCGCGAGCCAACGATAGGGGCCGCGTCTGATCAATGGTGCCGTGGGCACGACGATGATCCGCGTTGTCCAATATTTACCCAACGACAGCATCACCCAGGCACGAAGAATTTGCGCCACCGCAAATACTCCGAACCAGCCAAACACGAACGGCCGCGATCCGGTGGCGAGCCATACACCGAGTGCGACAAACCACACCATGTGCACACCGACGATGACGGGGTAGTGCCCCTCACCGACTTCGTACCCACCGTCGGCCAATAGCCGCGCCGTATTGCGCCGCGCGATGTAAAGTTCTCCCACGCGCTCGGCGACCACCACCGCCAGCAGCGTCCAGGCCCACGCGTTGGTCATTGAAGGTCAAGCACTGAGAAGGCTGCCGAAAACCCCGGTCCAAGTGCGCCCATCAAGTGACGGCCGCGTGCTTTGCGCGCGAGAGTGCGTTCCAGCACCGCAAGCACGGTGACCGCCGACATGTTGCCGCATGCCGCCAGCACTGCGCGCGCGTCGGCCAATCCGCCGTATTCAAAACCGTAGACATCTTCCAGTGCCGCGACGACCTTCTCGCCGCCGGGATGGACGATGTATCCCGCGATGTCAGCGGGCGCGAGGCCATTCGCGGCCAGAAACGCATCGGTCGCCGGGCGCATGCGCTGTTTGATGAGATTGGGAATCTCTGCCGAGAACACAACGCCGAGGCCGTCGTCCTCGACCGTCCAACCCATGATGCCGCGGGTATCGGGCCAGGTGTGTTCGCCCCAGGCTTCGATCACCGCGCGGGTTCCCGTTCGCGGCCCGGCGGGGCGCTCATCCGGCAAAGCACGCAAGACAACGGCCGCCGCGCCGTCGCCGAAAATCGTCGTACCGATGATGTTTGCCTTGCTGTCATCGCCGCGCCGGAATGTCAGGCCGCACAACTCCGTGCACAGAAACAGTATCCAGGCACCGGGCATCGCACGCGCCATGGCGGCCGCGCGGGCTAGCCCGATCACGCCGCCGGCGCAACCGAGCCCGAACACCGGCAAACGCTGTACCGTCGGGCGCAGGCCAAGCGGCCCTTGGATCAACGAATCCAAACTGGGCGTCGAAATGCCGGTCGAACACACCGTCACCGTCGCCGCGATTTGGTCCGCGCAAATTCCCGCACCGTCCAGGGCCGCGCGGCCGGCTTGGGTCAGAAGCGCGACGGCGTTCTCCTCGAACAGCCTCATGCGTTCGGGCCAGCCGTGATCTTGGCCATACCATTCGAGCGGCACGCACGAGTGGCGGGTTTCGACACCTGCGTTGCCATAGGTGCGCATCATGCGCTGCATCAGTTCGGGTTTGTGGCCGAACACTTCGGCGGCTTTGGCGGCAATTTCCTTCTGCCCAAAGCGAAACGGGGGAAACGCCGTCGCGACGCTATGCAGCTCGACCGGCGGCGCAACCTGCCGCCGCGCGGACGCAGTCAATGTCGGCGCCGAAAGCCCGGGCTTTGATTCGATATGCGTCACGCGCCCTTCACATACGCGGCGACCGCGGCCGCCCACGCTTGCGGCTGTTCGTCGACAATGTCATGCGTGCCACCGGTCAGCTCGACGTAATCCATATCGGGCCGCATCGCGCGGGCGCGCTGGGTAATTTCGTAAAGATCTTCGCCGGTGTTGGTCAGCAGCAGGGTCGGCACCTTCAGCGCCTTGAAATCCTCGGCCATGTTGTATTGGTAGGCGGCCTTGTGGCCGTACCAGAACGTCTCGCCTGCCCACAGGGTTTGCATGAAATTCGCTTGCATCGCATCG
>JAGREB010000016.1 GCA_020446775.1 Paracoccaceae bacterium | reverse complement strand
CTGACGAATTCGATATGCTTGAGGGCAGATTCGGTTTTGGGCGCCATCACCAAGCTTGCACACTGTGAAAGCCCCGAAAGCGTCGACGTCGCCTGCGATAACACGTCTTCGACGGAACGACCGGCCGCCTGGCAGTGCGCTTCGATTGCGTTTCGTTCGTCGGTGTCGAGACCACCGACTTGCAACAGGCCGCTGACGAACATGCGCAAGCCCGCTTCGGTCGGCAGCCGCCCGGCCGAGGTGTGCGGCGCGTAAAGCAGACCGGCCAACTCGAGATCGGACATGACGTTGCGAATGGTCGCCGGCGACAGCGTGCCGTTCAGTTTGCGCGACAGCGTGCGCGAGCCGACCGGTTCGCCGGTTTCCACATAAGCGTCGACGATGTGGCGGAAAATCTCGCGCGAGCGGTCGTTGAGCGCGACGACGCTATGGGTGTCAGTTGGGGCCGGTTTGGTCATGGCGGATCATCCTGCCCGCTATCTAAGATCCACTGCAATGCCCGTCAAACCCCGGAAAACTGGCCAACCCGCGCTTTACCGGTGGGCAGGCCGGTGTTACAGGGGCGGCCAATACCTCCTAATCAGGATCCGACCATGCCGCAACGCCCGTCCGGCCGCGCCGCCAACGCCCTTCGCCCGGTGAGCCTCGAACTCGGTTTTGCCAAGCACGCCGAAGGCTCGTGCCTGGTGAAATTCGGCGATACGCACGTCCTGTGCACCGCGTCGGTCGAGGACTCCGTGCCGCCGTGGCTGCGCAACTCGGGCAAAGGCTGGGTCACGGCCGAGTACGGCATGTTGCCGCGCTCGACCCATACCCGCACCCAGCGCGAAGCGGCCAAGGGCGCGCAATCTGGACGCACCCAGGAAATCCAACGCTTGATCGGCCGCGCGCTGCGCGCCGTGACACAGATCGACAAATTCGGCGAAACCCAGATTCGCGTTGACTGCGACGTAATCCAAGCCGACGGCGGCACACGCACGGCCTCGATCACCGGCGCGTATGTCGCGCTCTATCAAGCGTTCCATAAGATGAAAACGATGGGCGTGATCCCAACCATACCGTTGACCGAACCGGTCGCGGCGATCAGTTGCGGATTGCATCGGGGGCAAGCGGTACTCGACCTCGACTACGCAGAGGATTCGTCTGCGCAGGCCGATGCCAACTTCGTCATGACGGCCTCGGGCAAATTGGTCGAGGTTCAAGCGACGGCGGAAGATTACGCCTTCGAGGAGCAGGAATTCTTAGGCCTGCTCGCGCTTGCCAAAGACGGCATCGCCGAATTGGTCAAGTTGCAGCGCGCGGCGCTGTCCAAACTCACCTGAAACATGGCGCGTAAATTTGACGGCGGTCAGTTGGTTGTCGCCAGCCATAACCAAGGCAAGGTGCGCGAGATCCGCGACTTGCTGGCACCGTTCAAAGTCGACGTCGTATCGGCCGGGGAACTCGATCTTTCCGAGCCCGATGAAACCGGCGACACATTTATCGCTAACGCGAAACTCAAAGCCCTCGCCGCCGCAAGCGCGGCGAATTTACCGGCGCTGTCGGACGATTCAGGGCTGGCGGTGGCAGGACTGAACGGTGCACCTGGGATTTACTCCGCGCGCTGGGCGGGGCCGGGTAAAGATTTCGCCGTGGCGATGAAAAGAGTTGAAACGGAATTGGGGTCCAATCCAAACCGCCACGCAAAATTCGTCTGCGCCTTGGCGCTGGCGTGGCCCGATGGCCATTGCGACGTGTTCGAAGGCGAGGTGCATGGTTCGCTGGTTTTTCCGCCGCGCGGCGAGAAGGGCTTCGGCTACGATCCGATCTTCATCGCCGATGGACGAGACATCACCTTCGCCGAAATGGAACCGGCCGCGAAACACGCCATCAGTCACCGCGCCGATGCGTTCCG
>JAGREB010000138.1 GCA_020446775.1 Paracoccaceae bacterium | reverse complement strand
GTACGCCCGTGTAAAATCGAGACCGCGGTCGTAGAGGCCATCCTGCGCCATAACTTCAAAGAAATCGCGCCAACGCCCGGAAGTCATCACGCCGACACCAAACTGCGCCGCGTCGCCGCCATCGACAACGCCGTTGCGCCGCATTTGTTCGCGGGCATAGGCGAGCAATGCATCGCTCATGTCGGGGTTGTCGGCCTTGATGAGATTATCCGCAGGCGAAGGATCGTCATTCAAATAGCTCACCCATCCGGCGATCGAGGCAGCGACAAATCGCTTAACCTGATCGGGTGATTTTTCGACGCGATCGCGCGACGTCATGATGATCGCGGCGTAACTCGCGTATCCCGCGTCGGCCAACAGAAACACGTTTGGTTTAATACCGGCGCGCTCGATCTGATACGGCTCGCTGGTCAAGTACCCTTGCTGAACGGCGCTGGTATCGGCCAGGAACGGAGCCAAGTTGAACGTGTATGGTGCGATTTGCTCGTCGCTGTATCCGAATTTGGATTTGAGAAAGCGCCAAAACCCGACACGTGTATCCGGCGAAATCATGATCTTCGCCCGAGACAAATCCGCCAAACTGTCGTGACCCGCGTTGGGATGGGCGATTAGTACGGCGGGGTCCTTTTGGAAGATCGCCGCCACCGCGACCATGGGGATGTTTTGCGCCACAAAATTGAGGGGAATAAACGAATTCGGCGCCATGCTGTAGTCGAGCCGGCCAGCCGCCAGGAGTTGGGCATGATTGACCATTGGCCCGCCTTGCCGCAGTTCGACGTCCAATCCGTACCGTTGGTAGATTCCCGTCGCGATGGCTTGATAGAAACCACCATGTTCGGCTTGGGCGCGCCAGTCTGTTCCGAAGGTAACGCGATCCGCTGCCTTTGCGCTCAAGGGTGCAAAGATCGCAAGCGCGAAGGCAAAAATGATGAGGGTGACGGGTTTCACCGCACGCGTCCCGCCTGGAACTGATGCGAAAATATTCTCGATCGACTCAAATCTTGAACACGCCACCGGGTTGACCGGCGCCAGCACCCGCACCACCCCCGGCGCTGGCGCCGGCGGGTGCCGCTTTGGCCACTCTTTGCGGGGCCGATTCTTCAAGCGCGAAGACCTTGAATAACTCGGGTGGATTGGCGATGTTTTTCATGGGCTGGCGGCCGATGCTCAGGAAGTGCGCGGGTACCTTATTGCGCACGGCATTGGCGATGACATCGGACACGCACACACCGTCCGGGTCACACTTTGGTTCGATGCGCGCGGCAATGTTGACACCTTCGCCGAACACGTCGTTAGTCGTATGGATGACCTCACCCATATGAACGCCGATGCGAATATGGAATTGGTCCTCTGCGGGTTTGCTTTTATTGTACTCGCCGATTGCTTTTTGACAGTCCATTGCGCACTGGACGGCATTTTCAGCCGAACGAAAGCGCACCATGAACGCATCGCCGATTGTCTTGATGACGGTGCCGCGATTGCGAACGATTTGGCCGCGCATGATTTCGTTGTGCACCTGCAACTTCTTGTACATCGCTTGCTCGTTAGCGCCCATCTGCTTCGAATAACCGACGATGTCGGTCATCATGATGGCCGTCAGTTGGCGCTTAGGATCCTTGTCGGACCCTGCTTCAAGGGCTTCGAGGTCGGCGTCGCTGTGGCGGAACTTGTCGAGCAGGCGCAGCGGATTGATAAGTCGCAACAACGGACCCAAACCCGTCGCCATTACGCCCAAAATCGCCGACTGCAACACCCGTGAAACGCCCCACACGAACAATCCGGTGAACAGCAAGGCAAACCAAATCGACTTCGCTTCGACCTGCCACCCCTCAGGCGTATAATCGAGAACGTAACTGCTACTTTTAAACAGCGTATAGGCCTGAATCGTCGTGTAGATGTAGATACCTGCGCATCCGAGAATCTGGATTGGTTGATCAATATACGCACGCAAAATCATGACCGCGAATACGCAACCAAGATACACGACCGTCAATATCGGCGAATCAAATTGGATTTGAATCGCACCAGCGAACATGTACATGAACCAAGCGTCAAACGTACTGGTGACTTCGACCGGAGGCGGGGGCGGATTGGATCCGTACTGAAAAGCTTCCTGCTGCATTCCGTCCCCCGTTCTAAAATATTGGTCGCAATGAATTCAGCCTTGAGAACTTATTGAAATGTTGGCTGAATTCGCCGCCCAGGAAAATCCCCTGAAGGACCGTAATTCTATCCAATTCGAGGTTCAAGAGCCACAATCATGGCCCGATAGGGCAAATCACAGGGCCTTGCACCAAATTCGGAATTCCTTCAATCACCTGGGATCATCTATTGATCGTTTTCTAATCAAGGATTGGTGAAATTGTCGCGTTCCTTACCGCGCCGTAGGTTTTTCCAAGAAGCTCTGGGAGCTGCATGTTTACCTCTGATCGGCTGCGCGACATCGGCCGAATCGCAAACCCCGGCTGTGGCCGCGACAGAGGAAAATCCGCAAAGGTTCGAGGCATGGCTGTCCGGAATAAAAAACGACGCGCTTGGTAAAGGAATTGCTCCGTCAACAATTTCTCGCGCCTTCGCGGGAGTTGTTCCAATCGAGCGCGTGATTGAACTCGATCGGCGTCAGCCGGAGTTCACCCAAACCTTTGGCCGGTACTTCCGCGGCGTTGTAAGCGCCGATCGAGTTCGGAGTGGGCGGGCCGCGTTCAGGTCCAACCGCAAGCTCCTATCCGCGCTTGAAGCCGACTATGGCGTACCAGCACGTTTCTTGGTCGCTTTTTGGGGACTTGAGACCAACTACGGCCAATTTCTGGGCTACTTTCCGGTCATTGGGGCTTTGAGCACCTTGGCGTTCGATGGACGCCGAAGTGAATTTTTCCGGTCGGAATTGTTCGACGCCTTGCTCATTCTGGACCACGGCCACACGACGCCGCAGAACATGAAGGGGTCGTGGGCTGGCGCAATCGGGCAAACCCAATTCATGCCTTCGACATTCCTAAAACATGCGGTGGACCGGACGGGAGACGGTCATATCGATGTGTGGGGAAGCGCGGCCGACGCTCTGGCGTCAGGTGCAAATTACTTGCGAAACCTCGGATGGAATCGAAGCTACACCTGGGGTCGTGAAGTCTTACTTCCACGCAAATTTGACGCTCGGTTAGCCAGTGTCGATACGAGTGCGCGCGATGTGGTCAAATCGCTTAGCGATTGGTCGGCATTGGGTTTGAAAACGGCCGCGAAAGCGCCACTGCCAAACGTGAATATTGAAGCCGCCCTAGTCCTCCCAGCCGGAATATCCGGCCCCGCATTTCTCGTTTATGACAATTACCGTGTGATTTTGAAATGGAACCGGGCCACTTTTTATGCGCTCGCAATCGGCCACCTTGCGGACCGTATCGCCGGAGGTCCAGCGCTTGTAACGCCGCTTCCCGATGAACCACCGCTCTCACGCGATGAAGTGATCGCTTTGCAGTCCGGTCTCAGTCAATTGGGTTTTCTCCGGGGGGAAATCGATGGCGTCATCGGGAGCGAGAGCCGCGCTGCGGTCCGCGCCTATCAAATTGAAAGCGCTCTCCCCGCCGACGGCTATGCCAATCGTGCGCTGCTCGATCGGGTTAAACGCAGCGCCGGAGCCGCCGAACCGACCTGAGTTGCGTTCGCATGCCACCTTGATTAGACTACAACGTCTTGTGGTCAAAGCGTGGCAGCCATACAAAATGCGCTTATTTCAATGGCTTAATCCCAGTTCTGGGGTGGTCCCGGCCATCTGCATCGCGGTCGCGATTTCGGCATGTTCAACCGCCCAAAGGCCACGCGTTCCGGTTCCTAAGGTACCCGGCGCCGTCGATATCCCAGCCGATGCTTCGTACAAGGTCGGCTCGCCCTATCAGGTCGCAGGGGTCTGGTATTACCCCGCCGAAAACTACAGCTATGTCGAGGAGGGGATTGCCTCCTGGTATGGCCCGGACTTCCACGGCAAGCGCACCGCAAATGGCGAGCGTTTTGACATGAATGCGCTTACCGCCGCGCATCCAACTCTGCCGCTGCCCAGTATCGTCAACGTGACCAATCTCGAAAACGGGCGCATGGTAAAATTGCGCATCAACGATCGCGGTCCGTTCAAGAGCCAGCGGATTATCGACGTGTCGCGCCGTGCCGCCCAGTTGCTCGGGTTCCAGGAAAAAGGAACAACACGCGTACGAATCCAGGTCGATCCCAGCGAGAGCCTCGCAATCAAGAATTTGTTGATCGCAAAAAATCCCGGGGCGATGCCGCAGATCGCATCGGCGCCGCGTGCCGGAGTCCGCGCCGAACCGTTGACACCTCCGCTGCAGGTGCCTTCATCGTCATCGTCCGGCGCCGTTGGTAAGCCGCCGCCGGTCACTCAATCCCGATTGCCGCCTTTGGCGGCCCAACCCGCAAGCGTTGCCAGCGCGCCGGTCCAATTACCCGCCGGTACCGGCATCTACATTCAAGCTGGTGCATTCGGTGAAACCGGAAACGCATTGCGATTGGAACAGCAGCTTCAGGAGTTCGGCCACGCCTTCATCGTCCCGACCATGGTTGATGGCCGCCAGCTTTTCCGTGTCAGGCTTGGACCGCTGCAGGATGCCGCAGGCGCCGAGGAATTGCTGGCGACGATCAAGTCCTACGGATACAGCGACGCGATCATCGTCAAGTATTGAAACGCCTTGGGATAGTCCCGATTTCGCCCAAATGAAGGCACGCTCGAATCGTATCCACACCCCCAGAGTGATCCGGGAGACGACCCTATGAATGTGTTTGGCAGAGTTTCTTTTCCGCTGATCGGCTTCGCGGCGATCACCCTGTTCGCATTTCTTGTTCATGCGTCGAACGCGAACGCGCAACTCGAGATTGCCGCGCGGGAATATTTGCTTGTCGATTTCGATACCGGGACCGAGCTTGCCTCGGTCAACGCCGACGAAAAAATGCCACCATCGTCCATGAGCAAGTTGATGACCGCTTATATGGTTTTCGACGCGCTCAAATCGGGCCGAATCTCGCTCGACGACGAAATGACAGTGAGTGCAAACGCGTGGCGCATCGGCGGCGCAGCATCCGGCGGCTCAACGATGTTTCTCAACCCGAACGACCGCGCGAAAGTCGAAGACTTGTTACGCGGCATGATTATTCAATCGGGAAATGACGCATGTATCGTGCTCGCGGAGAATTTAGCGGGCAGCGAGGAAGCTTTCGCCGACCAAATGAATGCCAAAGCGCGAGAACTCGGATTGACCGGCAGCCATTTCGTGAACGCGACGGGATTACCCAACGACGACCATTACATGACGGCGCGCGATCTCGTGACGTTGGCAAAGCACATCATTCAGGACTTTCCTGAGTACTACTCGCTCTATAGCGAAACCTCGTTCACCTACAACGGGATCACCCAAGGTAATCGTAATCCCTTGCTTTACAACGTCGGCAGCGGTGCCGACGGCCTGAAGACGGGCCATACATCCGTCGCGGGTTACGGATTGACGGCGTCGGCCGTCCGAAACGGACGACGGCTAATTCTTGTCGCCAATGGAATGGACAGCATCAAGGCGCGAGATTCCGAAACCTCGAAACTCATGGATTGGGGATTCCGCGAATTCGTCAACCGGAACCTGTTCAGGGCCGGAGATATGGTCACCGAAGCGGAAGTTTGGTTGGGCGATCATGCGACAGTACCGCTCGTCATTCCGCATAGCATGACCGTCACGCTGCCCCGTGCCGCGGCACAGAATTTAACGGTTAAGGCGGTTTTCGAAGGGCCGCTACCGGCGCCAATCGTAAAAGGGGCAACCGTCGGCAAGGTTGTTGTCAGCGGACCAAATATGCAGCCGATAGAAACACCGGTCATCACTGCCGAAGCCGTGGGCAGGCTCGGGTTTATCGGCCGCATAAAAGCAGCAGCGTTTTATATTTTTATGGGCCCGCCAAAATCCGAATCATCTGGCACAGGGTCTTAATCCACTGCGGGTGGGTGCGCTCTCGGTTGCAATTCCGATAAGTTCCGGTCCAATCTCGCTATTGAACTTTCGATCGGCCGCATATGAGTAACGCCGGATATTTCATCACATTTGAAGGTGGAGAAGGGGCGGGAAAATCGACCCAAGTCCGCCTCTTAGCCGCCGCCCTTGAGCGTAAGGGCCGTGAGGTCCTGTTGACGCGCGAACCGGGAGGATCGCCGGGTGCGGAAGAGATTCGTAAATTGTTGGTCGAGGGAGATGCCGGCAAGTGGGACGGCTGGACCGAAGCGTTACTGCATTATGCAGCCCGGCGGGACCACGTTGAGCGCACGATCAGTCCAGCGCTTGCGGCCGGAAAGATTGTTATTTCCGACCGCTTCGCAGATTCGACAATGGCTTATCAAGGATTTGGACACGGTTTGGATCGCGCACGAATTCGCGAACTTCACCAGATCGCCCTGGGACATTTTGTTCCGGATTTGACTTTAATCTTCGATCTTCCTGTCGCGGTCGGGCTTGCGCGCGCTAAATCACGCGGCGGAGCGGAAACCCGCTACGAAACCATGCGTTTGGAATTTCATGAACGATTACGAGAGGGGTTTCTCGCGATCGCCAGAGAGAATCCGAACCGGTGCAAAGTTATCGATGCCACCGGTTCGGTCGAGGAAATTCACGCACGAATTGTCAAAGCGGTCGACAACGCATTGCAAACCGTATGACCGTGGAAACCGTATGACCGAAGACGAATTCGACGAAAGCGATGAACCTCGTGATGGATTAGAGACGGGCGCACCCGAACCGCGTTCCAATCCGTACCTGGTCGGACACGAAGCCGCAGCGCAGTCATTTCTGACCGCGTGGCAATCTGGCCGCATGGCGCATGCCTGGTTGTTGTCGGGCCCGCGCGGGATCGGCAAAGCCACGTTCGCCTATCGCTTGGCGCGCTACATACTTGCGAAAGGGGCCATGGGATCGCAAGGCGAAACAGATTTATTCGGCGCCCCGGCGGAACCCAGCCTGCAAATGGCCGAAAGCGATCCCGTGTTTGCACGCGTTCGCGCGTCGGGCCATGCCGATTTTCGCGTGGTCGAACGTGAGAAGATGAAAACCAGCGACCGCCTCAGCAATGTGATCGGCGTCGATCAGGTCCGGAAAATCATCGATTTCATGTACCTGACGCCGGCCGAAAGCGCGTGGCGTGTGGTCCTAATCGACGGCGCCGACGCCATGAACACAGCTGCGGCGAATGCCGTCCTCAAAGTCCTTGAAGAACCGCCGCGCCAAACCATACTCCTCTTGATCGCTCACAATGCCGACAGATTGCTCCCGACAATCCGCTCGCGTTGCCGGCGCCTCGAGCTTCGCCCTCTGACGGATTCTCAGACGCGTGCGTTGATCGGGCGCTACCGTCCCGACCTCAAAAGTGCGGAAGTTCACGCCTTGACGATGTTGGCCGACGGCAGCATCGGCCGGGCGCTTGAATTGGCCGACGAAGGCGGAGTTGCCGCCTTCGCGAATATCGTCGAGTTGATGGCCGATGCGCCTCATATTCCGTCCGCGAAGCTCCATAATGTGGCGGATCTGGCCATGAAGGGCGACAATTTCCGGACTATGACCGGCTTGCTCACCTGGTGGCTTGCCCGCGTCGCCACCTTGGCCGCCCAGGGTTCATTGGCATCAGTCCCGGAAATCATTCCGGGGGAACGCGCGACCGCGGCCAGGCTGACCGGTTCGCCAGCCGCCGTGAGCGAAGTATGGCGGTCAATCAGTTACCTTGCCGACCGCACCCTGGCCGTAAATATCGACAAGAAGCGCAGTTTTATCGGTGCCGCTATGCAGGTGGCGCGGCTCGCCGCCTGATTGCAATTTGTCACACGTCATTCGCGCGCTTCGTGGACACTCGACCGTCACATCATACGCGTTGTGCAAATTTCGCACTTATACGGCCAATTCATGACAAATCGCGGTAGAGCAAAGCGTTGGCACGAGCTATGAATCCGGGACCTCAACGCAGGTCACGCGCACAGTTTCCCATTCCTGAAATACGACATGTTTCGCTCGCCCGTATTCCTTTTTTTGTGCTGCGTCTTACTTGAAGCGTCCTCGATTGGGACGGCTCTTGGACAAAACTTCAGCGAGTTTGCGATTCCAACGGCGACACCGTCTCCAACCGCAATGGTCACGGGTCCTGATGGACGCGTTTGGATCACGGAATCTTCTAATGTTGCGAACAAGATCGCCGCAATCGCCTCCAATGGAGACATTACCGAATACCAGATTCCCACGGCGAGCGCTGGCGCTCAGGGCATCGTGGTTGGACCGGACAATAATCTGTGGGTATCGCTCACATCGGCCAACAAAATCGCACGCGTTACACCTCAAGGCATTTTCACCGAATTCGGATTACCGACCCCGAATTCACAACCTTTCGGACTCGCATCTGGCCCCGACGGCAATATTTGGGTTGCCCTATCCAACGTCAACAAGATCGCTAGGGTTACGTTGTCGGGAGAAGTTACAGAATTTTCCATTCCG
>JAGREB010000137.1 GCA_020446775.1 Paracoccaceae bacterium | reverse complement strand
GTAGGTTCGAATCCTACCGCCGGAGCCACCTTGCGAACGCTCCGATTATCAAAATTCATGATTAAGTCTTTGGTTTCGCCGACAAACCTCTGCGGAAGGGGAGTAACCTTGAATTGCCCTCATCTGACACAGGGAGTAAAAGGGACCGGGTTTTTAGTTGGGGGATGACGTGCCCGTGTGCAGAAGGCCTGCGGCGGCAGGGTTCTTAGTGTCTCTGTTCGCCATTTCGATATCCGGGGCGGCGACCGCAGCTCCGTTACAAGACGAACTAACCGCACTTCTTCGTTCGCACCCTCTGGTCAAATCGGGGCGCGCGCAGGTCGATTCAGCGAACAAGGGCTACGACGCAGCATTTAGTGCGTTCTTGCCAAGCCTCGACGCCACCGGCGCGGCCGGATTTGAGCGCGTCAGCACGCCGTCATTTCGCGCCACCCCCGACGGCGCGTTCAAAACGGATAGCCAGAACTACAGCGTCACCTTGACCCAAAACGTATGGGACGGCGGCGGACGCCTTGCCAATCGATCTGCCGGCCAGATTCAGCTCGATATCGCCCAGCTCGGATTGAAGAACACCGAACAGACGGTCACGTTCGAAGGAATCACGGCTTACCTGAACGCCCTGCGCCAGAACGAACTGGTGCAACTCTCGTCCCAAAACGAGCAGAACATCCGCCGACAGCTCAATTTGGAAGACGAGCGCGTGCGGCGCGGGTCGGGGATCGCGGTTGACGTGCTGCAAGCGAAGTCGCGTTTGCAAATTTCACTCGAACGCCTGGCGGCGGTCACCGGTGCGCTTCAAGACGCCCAAAGCCGCTATTTGCAAGTGTTTGGCCGGGCCGCCGACCTCGCCAACATGAGCGCGCCAAATCCGCCGGCCGGGTTGCCCAAAACGATCGATGAAGCGATCAATATTGCTCTGGATGAAAATCCGACGGTTATCGCGAGTAACCGGCAAATCGATCTCGCCTCGGAACGCCGCGAGACGGTCGATGCGGAATACCATCCGTCTGTGGATCTCGTCCTTCTGCACAAGCAGGAATACGATTTCAACGGAACGCCGGGCTCGCGCCGCGATTATTCGGCGAAGTTGCAAGCGACATGGAACCTGTTCAACGGTCTCGGGACGTCAAATCGCGTTTCCCAAGCCGCTTTCGATTATGAAGCGCGCCAGAGCGAATATGCGCAATCGCGCCGCAAAGCCGAGGAAACCGTCCGTTTGGCGTGGCAGGCCGTCAAAACGGCGGAGGAACGCGTTGGTTTACTGGACAACGCAGTGAATATTGCGAGCGAAGTCTTCGAAGCACGCAAGACATTGCGGGAATCGGGGAAAGAGACCGTCATCAACGTGCTTGATTCGGAAAACGAAGTTTTCACGGCGCGGATCAATTTGGTCGGGGCGCAATACGATTATCTGATTGCATCGTACCAACTTCTGCAAGCCATGGGGCGCCTCGACCTGTCGGCGATTTGAGCCGTCCGCCCCATTACCGTTTTGAGCACTACTTCGATGTGGCGACAAACACGCCGTTCCAGGCGGCGCCTGGCGGATTGGCTTTGAACTCCGCAATCCGATCCAAATACAAATCGTAAAATTCGGGAAGAGTGGCCGTCAGGCCTTTGCCCAACACAGCGCTGCTTTTGCACTCTGCAATGAGCGTTTCCGCTTGCGCCCACTGTTGCCCGCGATAGGCCTCGAGCATCTTGTCGTGCGCAGACTTTAGGGCAATGAAGTCCTTGTCTTGGGCCAGCATTTCGTCGCCCGAAAGCGTAAAAACGCGAACGGCGGTGTTCTTGCCCTTCACCATGATGAGGTCGAGTTCCAACAACGCGAACTCCGGCGCCTGTGCCGCCGTCGATTCACCGAGCACCGTTATGACGTGATAAGTCTTCGACTGTCCTTCCAGCCGCGATGCAAGGTTCACGCTGTCGCCGAGCACCGAATAGTCGAAGCGCTGAACCGATCCCATGTTTCCGACGCAGGCGATGCCCGTATTGATGCCGACGCCCACGGCAAGCACGCGGTGTTCACGCCCCTCGGCTTTGGCTTCGGCCTCAAGTTCTGCATTGACCTGCTTAACCGCCTCAATCATGCCGAGTGCCGCACGGCACGCCGCGCGCGCATGATTCTTAACGAACAGCGGGGCGTTCCAAAACGCCATGATGCAATCGCCCATGTATTTGTCGATCGTGCCGCTGTTTTGCGTGATGACGTCCGACATCGGTGTCAAAAGGCGGTTGATCAGTTTGGTCAAGCCTTGCGCGTCGAACAGTTCCGAGATCGACGTGAATCCGCGAATATCCGAGAACATGAACGTCATTTCGCGGTTTTCACCGCCCAATTTGAGCTTGGACGGGTCGTCGGCGAGCGATTCCACCATGTCCGGCGATAGGTATTGCGCGAACGCAGCGCGGACTTGTTTCTTTTGCGCTTCGGTGGAACTGAACGCGGCGTAGGTCAGGATAATGTAGAACAAGACGATGACGATCGTCGGAAAGCTCGGATCGTACAATTCGAGGCGCGCGTCGAACGCCTCCCACGAATAGCCGATGATGCCGCCGGCCATCAAAAGCACGGTCACCGCACCAATGCGCGCTCCGACCATCGGGGTCAGGATAATGACGATCAAAGAGGCAACGACCGCGACAATAAGTTCAAACCCCGGCGCATCCGGTGGCCGTTTCAGTTGCTGACCGAACAATACGTTTTCAATGAGATTGGCATGTACTTCCACGCCCGGCAAAACCGGATCGAGTGGCGAAGCACGCACATCGCGCAACGCTTGCGCGGACGTTCCCACCAGAACGTACTTGTCCTTAAACACGCTAGGATCGATGCGCCCGTTAAGGACATCGGTCGCCGAAATGTAGTTCTTCTGGTAACTGGCATGAGGTGTGAAATAGACCCAAATCTTTCCCTTTTGATCCGGGTAAATATTGAAACGCTCGCGCGAGCCACGTGGCCGCATCGATATCAATTCCACGTTATTGTATTCATCGACGCCAATCAGGACGGTAGACGCGTTGATCCCGACGCGCATCATTTCTAGAGACAAAGCCGGCAACAGTCCTGCGACCTTGGCGTCGGACGACGCCGAGTTGAATCGCCTAATCTTGAGGATCAGCGGAACGTCGCGTACCACCCCGTCAACGCGGCTTGCGGACACGCTGAAAATCGCGTTGCCGGCGGCGGCCTCTTCCAAGATAGGAATCGCGCGCAAGATGTAGTCGTGATTCTCGATGACAGCGGCCGGATCGGGCCCCTTGACGGCGTACGCCGTGCGCATCGGCTTGGAATTGGCAACATCGGCGGATTCGGCAATCGTCGCACCCAGCACGACCTTGCCGCTCGCCTTGATCGCTTCGGCAAATATCTCGTCGTTGGTTTTCAATGATCGTAACCGAGAGAGCGTGGCCTCATCGAGCCCGGTCATCCCGGAAGCAACCGTCGCAATCGATGTTCGGTCTTGTTCGGAAAAAACCACGTCAAAACCGATCACTTTCGCACCCATCGCCGTCAATTCGGTGACCAAATCGGCGATGACGGTACGCGGCCAAGGCCATTGCCCTTGTTCGGCGAGGCTTTTTTCATCGAGGTCGACGATCACCACCGGACCATCGGGGGTGAACGGACGCGGTTTGAGTTGTTGAAAGACGTCGAACGTTTGAACCCGGAGCCGCTGCGCCCATTCCGGCTCGTCGAAGCGCAATCCGACAACCAAGATCAGGAGCAACAACGTGGTCAATCGGCCAGAAAGAATCCACGACCGGCGGAAACCTTTCCACCACCAACTGCCGCTTTTGAGATTACGCCATTCGATTTCTGACCATGCCGTCCGCAGGCGGCCGAAGAATCCGCCGGCCCCCGTTTGCGATCGGCTTTGATCGGCATCGCTATCGTAGACGGTATCGTCGCGCATGACGGCCCCTCGCCCGCGCCGAACATCCGGCGCGGCCCGGCCTGAACCGTAGCCGATTCCATCAGCCGCGACTACCGGCCCGGCACCAAACAGGCTAGATTGAGGCCCCATGACGGACCCGACGCCCAGCCCGCCGCTATTGGCTCAGTACAACTGGCTAAAGCGCTTCATCGACCCCTTGCGGTCTCTCTACCGCGAGGTGTTCGCAGTTTCGTTCTTTGTCAACCTTTTGGCAGTTTCCGCACCGGTTTTCGTTCTGCAAGTTTATGACCGGGTCGTCTACCAGCGCGGCATCGCGACGCTGATTGGCCTGTCTTTCGGCATGATCATCGTCGTTTGTTTCGATTTCATCCTGCGGCAAACGCGGGCGAAACTGATGCAGCGCGCCGCATTGGAGATCGACGTGGTCGTCGGGAAGCGCCTATTCGCGAAAGTCCTCAACCTGCCCCTACGGACACTGGAAACCCGGCCGGCGACATTTTGGCAGTTGATGTTCCGAGACCTCGAAACCGTCCGCAACACTCTTTCGGGCCCGTCGGCCGTCCTCATTACAGATCTCCCGTTTGCCATCTTGTTCTTGGGCGTGATTTTTATCATCGCCTGGCCGCTGGCCTGGGTCATGATTTTCATCTTCATGATATTCCTGATCCTCGCCTTCCGATCGGGCCAAGTCGTGACCTCGGCCGCGGACAGCGAACGGTCAAAAGCCCTCGCGCGCGATGCGATTATGGGCGAGCTCCTGCACGGCCGTGCGACAATCAAGGCTTTGGCGCTTCAAGAACGCGTCAGAACGTTGTGGGAAGAGCGCCAAGCCGACACCATTTCGCATTCGATGTCACGCGGCAGCAAAAGCGATGCATACGTTACCGCCGCTCAATCCCTGACGACCATCACGACGATCACAATGACCGCCGTCGGATCGCTCGCAATTATGGAGCACGAACTGACAATTGGCGCCCTCATCGCGTCGAACATGCTGTCGGGACGTATTTTGGGGCCGTTCAATCAGTTGGTCGGCGCCTGGCGCGGCTATGGCGCATTCAAACAGTCGATCAATCGGCTCGGGAACCTGTTCGCCGAAACCGAAGATATCGCCGAAAGCGCGATCAAATTGCCACGGCCCAAAGGCCGCGTCACATTGGAAAGCGTTTCGTTCAAATACGCTGAGAACGCTGCACCGGTCATCGACAACGTCAATATCGATATCCAAGCCGGCGGGTTGACGGCGATCATGGGCCGCAACGGCAGCGGTAAGACCACCCTTTTGAAGATTATTCTAGGTCTTTACCGCCCGGCGACCGGACGCGTGTTGATGGACAACGCGGATATTGCGCAGTTTGCACGTCCCGACTTGGCAAAGTGGATCGGATATGTGCCGCAGGAATGCATCCTGTTCGACGGATCGATCCGTACGAATATCGCTTATGGCCGCCCGGACGTCGCGGATGAAGAAATCGTGCGCGCGGCAACTTTGTCTCAGGCGCACCCTTTGATTGTCGATCTGCCGCAAGGGTATGGAACACCGGTCGGCGAGGCAGGCGGCAAGTTATCGAGCGGGTTGCGCCAACGGATTGCCATCGCCAGGGCATTCGTCGGCGATCCGCCTGTAGTTGCGTTGGACGAACCGACATCGAGCCTCGACCGGCAAGCCGAGGCGTCGTTGCGCGATGCCCTGGTCGAGCTTGGCAAGACGCATACCGTATTGATGGTGACGCATAGCCCAGTTTTGCTCCAGGCATGCTCCAACATTATCCTGATGGAAGCCGGTCGCATCCGCGCGGCCGGCCCTGCCGCCAAGGTCCTCGATTTCATCGCCAGCCAACGCCCGCCAGCGAGCGGCGGCGCTGTACCGTTGCAAGCCGCTAAGGCGGCGCAAAGCAAGTAAGCGAAATGCCGACACCAGCCGCACACACCCCGGTTCCGAACCAACTCGATGCTCTGATTGCAGATCACGAAACGCCGCAATGGCAGACCATTGCCCGCATCATCATGGCGGTCTTGGGCGCGTTCCTGCTCTGGTCGATGTTTGCGCGGCTCGAAGAGGTTTCGATCGCGCCGGGCGAAGTCGTCCCTCAGGGCCGCATTAAGACTATTCAGCATCTTGAAGGCGGCATCATCGAGGAAATTTACATTCGCGAAGGCGACACGGTCCGGGAAGGTGCGCCTTTGGTCCAACTCGATCTAGCCGGCGCGACGCAAGCGAACCTCATGGAATTGAAAGTCCGTTTGGACGGCCTGTTGCTCACTAAAGCCAGACTTGAAGCCGAAGCGGAGCAAACCGACCTCGCGTTCCCGCCCGCCTTGGCGCAGCGGCAATCGACTCTTGTGGCCGCCGAGAAGGCCGCTTATGCCGCCCGGAAAAGTGAGTTCCAGCGCAGTCTTGCCGTACTCGAAGAACAAGTCCGCCAGCGCGAACAGGATATACGCGAAATCAAGGTGCGATTGAAATCGGCCGAGAATAATTTGGCGTTGGCGAACGAGCGCCTGACAATGTCGGAAGACCTGCTTAGCCAGGGGCTCACGTCCCGCATGGAACACACCGGACTCCAAAGCCAAGCCGAAACGCTGCAAGGCGATGTCGCAGGTCTTAAGGAATCGGTTCCGCGCGCCGAAGCCGCGCTGACGGAAGCCAAAGCCCGCGTGTCGGAACTGGACGCCAAGTTCCGTCGCGAAGCGCGCGAGAGCTTGAAAGAAACCGAATTGAACCTGGCACGGACTCAAGAACTGCTGGCCAGCGCGACCGATCAGGAAACGCGCACAACGATCAAGAGCCCGATCGACGGCGTCGTCAAAAACATGCGCTATTTCACGATCGGGGGCGTCGTAAGGCCCGGCGAACCAATCCTCGACATCGTGCCTTCGGATGATACGCTGGTGACCGAAGCGCGTTTGAACCCGATGGACCGGGCTTTCGTGCGGGTCGGCCAAAAAGCCAATGTCAAAGTCGACGCATACGACTTCGCCCGCTACGGCGGGTTAAGCGGGGAAGTGATTTCCGTCGCGCCCGATACCACCGTGCCGGAAAACGCGCCCCCCTACCTCAAAGTCATGATCAAGACGGACAATGCGTATTTGGGCGAAGAGTCCGAGGGATTGATGATTGCGCCCGGCATGGGTGCGACGGTGGATATCCACACGGGATCGAAGACCGTGATGCAGTATCTGCTGAAACCCGTCTTGAAACTGAAGACCGAAGCGTTTCGAGAACGCTAGCCCCGGCGTTATTCGCCTACCGCAAGCAGCATTTGCTCGCGCGCGATCAACGCGTTCGGCCACGCATTGCGGACCTCGACCTCTAGCCCGCGCATGAAGTGGTCATCGTGGTCGGGGTCGTGGTGAAAAACAGCGAGCTGTTTAACGCCTGCGGCTTTGCACAGCCGGACACCTTCCTGCCACGTCGAGTGGCCCCAACCGACTCTCGATGGAAACTCGTCGTCGGTGTAGGTGCAATCGTAGATCACCAGATCGGAGCCCTCGATCAGCTTCAATACCGTCTGATCGGGCTTGCCCGGAACGTGCTCGGTGTCGGTCACGTAGCAAACCGACTTGCCTCCAAATTCGATGCGATATGCGGTCGCGCCGTTGGGATGGTTCAGCGGTTGAGTCTTGACCTCGACCCCCTGCCCCAGTGACCACGCTTCACCCGCGTCGAAATCCTCGAATTCCAAATCGGCTTGCAGCGCTTCAAGCGGAACCGGAAACGTCGGGTTGGCCATTTGGCTCGCTAGAACGTTTTCGATACCGCCGGCGTTGACAAGGTGACCCGCGTAAATCGTGAAATGGCTGTTGGCCATGAACGCCGGACCGAAAAACGGAAATCCGTTGATGTGGTCCCAATGCGAATGGGTCAGCATCAACACACCGCGTTTGACGCCGTCACGAATAAATTCATGTCCGAGGTTGCGAATCCCCGTTCCCGCATCGAGAACGATCCGCTGCTCGCCTGCAATCACTTCAACGCAGCTGGTATTGCCGCCATAGACGACATGCTGCGGTGACGGACAGGCAATACTGCCCCGGACTCCCCAAAACTTTACGGCTAACGTCATTCAGATCACGAACCGGCCAGGCCCCGCACTGGTCAACCACGCTTAAGCCAGATTTGACACTGGCCCTGCTTGGCTAATTTTGAAAGTGTAAGCAAACACGAATTTATTAACAAATCCATTCTTATAGAATGACTTGCCGATGTTTAAAGATATACCGTTCGTTTTTCCTAAAAAGTGCTGCAAATGCCGGTTTTATGTCCCGATTCCGATAAAGAGTCGTTTGTTTGGTCACGAAGCATACCGGTAAAAGAAGTTTGGTCGCGATTCGAAACGTGCGCCGCTTGGCCCCTATTGGTTTCCCTTGGCGCGGGCGAGTTAACATGCCCCACCCTATAAACACCCCCTTAGATTCCCCGATGCTAATGGCATGCAAATGAGTTCCCTTTTTCGAGGTGCGCCTTGAGCCCCCGCGTACGGATTGCTGTCACGCGTAAGCTTCCCGACATCTGCGCGCGCCGACTGGCAGAAACCTTCGATGTCCGATGGGGTGACGACGGCCGGCAATACGACAACGCGGAAATCGCCGCCCTTGCCGAGGGGGCTGCGGGTCTAATCGTCACACCGGCCGAGCGCGTGGAAAGCGGCGCGATCAACGCGTTTCCGCCAAGCGTAAAGGTCATATCGGCGTTCTCTGTCGGTTATGAACACATCGATGTCGCCGCCGCAAATGCGCGCGGCATCGTTGTCACGAACACGCCGGGAGTCTTGACCGACGCCACAGCCGAAATTGCCCTGTTGCTGTTGCTTGGCGCCGCCCGCCGCGCGGTCGAAGGCGAACTCATGATGCGCCGGCGGAGTTGGCCGGGCTGGCGGCCAACGCAACTGCTGGGAACGCAATTGAGTGGAAAGAAACTTGGCATCGTCGGCCTTGGCCGCATTGGCGCTGCCGTTGCGCAGCGCGCCGAAGCCTTCGGCATGAGCATTCTGTATCACAACCGCAGACCGAGCGAACTTGCCGCCCCGCAATGGACGTTCTGTCCAGAATTGGATTCGATGTTGGCAGTTTGCGATGCGGGGTCGCTGCATCGCCCCCTGACAGATCCGACACATCGCCTATTCTACGCTGCCCGTATCGCCAAAATGAAA
>JAGREB010000136.1 GCA_020446775.1 Paracoccaceae bacterium | reverse complement strand
CAGCTTCGACAAAGGCCTCGGCACCGGCGAACTGGATGTCGCTGCGCAGTTCGACATCGCCGCGGCGGCCGGGGATTTCCTGCCTTTCGCCACGCTTGGTTATAAATGGAACGGCAGCCCGAAGAACCTGCCGCTGCGCGACGTCGCCTACGGCAGCGTCGGCGTGCAGTACAGTTGGGACGACCGGGTGGCGACGGGCGTGGCGTTCGATTACCGGCAAAGCTCGGTGCGCACCTCGCCCGACCCACAGGAAGGTTCGATCTACCTGAGTGTGCGCGTCAACGAACGCTTCTCGATCAATCTCTACGGGGTGAAGGGCTTCTCGGATAACAGCCCGGCGGTCGGCGGCGGCCTTGTATTGACCTACCGGCCCGATTTCGGCGGCGTGCCACGGCCGCCGGAGTAATCGCGCACGTCACGTGCCGGTCGGTGTGATCGACTTGTAAGATTTCCACGCTCCACTCAGTTCATTCACCTGCGCCGCGACGGCCGTGCGCACTTCTGCCGGCGCATCGGCGAGCGGCAGGATCGACGTACGGATCGAGAACACCGTTGCATTGGCGTCGGGTAATTTGACCAGGCTTTGAGTCTCGCGCCGCAAGTGACAATTTTTGTCGTTGGGACTGACCGGCGGTCCGGGATTGGGCGTGAACAAATCGGCGCCGGCCGCCAAACCCCAATTCGAACGGCGGTAGTGGCGTAACGGCTTCAGTTTAACGATGAAGCGTTCGACCGGTGCGGCGATGGTGTCGACATAGTCCGGCACCGGGCCATGGACAACCGTCAAGTTGCGGCCGATTTTTTCGGCCAGCTTCCAGCGGTTGGGAAAGCACAACACAGCGGCGATCAGGCGCGGATGTTCTTCCGCGCTCATCACGCAAATATCCTCGGCGCATGCGCCGCCCAAATTTGCCAGCGTCGTGCGCGCGTCCAATCCGGTGGTGTCGCCTAAACGATCTTTAACTCGCGCGGCGAGTTCGGAAATTGCGGATGCCGCTTCGGGCAACACGGCCAACACGTCGCCGCCATGTTCGGCGATCAAGCGTCGACGTTGCGCGAGCAGCGTCTCATCGCCCGGCTGCGGCGCGAGCCACTGATCCAGCGGTGCAGCCTCAAGCCCCATGGTCTGCGGGTGAACGATCGGCGACGGCGCGGCGGACGTTGTGGTCATGCGCCATCATAGGCGGAGAAGGCCGGGGCCGAAACGGCGGCCGCCCCAAATTCCGCCATACTCATTCTGCGACACTCATTCCGCCGCACTTGTCGCCCATACCGATGGCGGTCAAGATAACGCTTATGAACGCCGTCCGCGCAGTTTGGTCGATCTTCGCTCTGTGCCCCGCCGTGGCGGGGGCGCAACCGTTGTTACCCGGATTGTCGTCGTCGCAGGAACAACGTCAGGCCGACTGCCTGATCGAGCACATCCGCCGTACCGATTCCGACGCCGCGCGCAGCTATATCAACCGTGCCTGCAATTTCATGTCGCTGCCCACCGCCGACTGGAACCTGAACCGCGAGGAACGCGATTTCCACACCTGTATTCTCGACGTCTTGCCCGGCACCGATGACGACCGCAACGCCGTGCAACTCGCCAATGCCTGCCGCGCCCGCGCGTGGGCGAAATAGCGGTAAGCCAGAAAAAGCACGTACAGAATTCTTTCGACGTCATTGCCCGGCGTGTCCGGGCAATCCATGGTGCAACGGCTTCGGTCTCGGCTTCAGACTGGATGGACCACCCGGATAAACCGGGTGGTGACAGTTGTATGCATTGCTACAGTGGGGCCATTCGCGAATTCAAACTGCGAGGCGGCAATGGCAGAATCTCGTCGCGAGGTGATCTCCCATGTTTCGGTCGGCGTCGGCGAACTCGCCCGCGCCAAGGCGTTCTACTCCGCGATTCTGACGCCGCTCGGGCTGAAGTTGATCTTCGACCAGCCTTACGGCTGTGCTTGGGGGCGGTCGTTTCCAACGTTCTGGGCGCAACTGCCGTTCGACAAGAAGCCGGCGTCGCCGGGTAACGGCGCACACGTGTGTTTCAATGCGGCGCGCAAATCCGAAGTCGACGCGTTCCATGCGGCGGGATTGAAAGCGGGTGGAACCTGCGACGGTGCGCCCGGTTTACGCACGATCTACACGCCGAATTATTACGCCGCCTTCCTGCGCGACCCCGACGGCAACAAGGTCGAGGCGTTGTGCTTTCTCTCGGACGATGAATTGGCGGGCGTGAGCTAAGGCCTTTAAAGGCGCGCGATCTTATCGGAAAATCGCAATCCCCTTTTCCGGATCGCGCTAGACCATCGGCGGCAGATATTCCGTCGGCCGTTCGCGTTCGGGCCGCTCGCGTTGAGGCCGTTCGAAATCTGGCCGTTCGGGCGCGACCGGCCGCGCCGGGGCGACGCGCTCTGGGCGCTGGGCCGGCACGCCGTTGCCGTTGGGGCGGATCGCCGCCGGGCGCATGGCGCCGCGCGCACGCAGGATGGTGATCACGGTACGTACTTTCTCGATGCTGGTCGCTTCGATGCGGTCGGCACCGGTGACGCGGCCGGTGACGACGACACGGTCGCCCGCGCCGGTGCCTGCCGGAAGCGCAGCACCTTCAACCCGCACGCCTTCGACGATCAGTTCGCCGCCCATGGCCGTCGGGGCGTAAGCCTCGATCGAAACATCCTTGACCGCGCGGTCGAACGGCAGCGCCGCCGCGCCGATGACAACGTCGGGGATGAATTGTCCGTTGATCACGCGGCCCGAGGCGAACACGCGGCTGCCTTCGCTGACCGGCGACACGGTGACATCCTTGCCGAGCGCGATGGTCAAGTTGCCGATGGTGACGCTGTCGGCGGTAACGTTGGATGCCAGCCCGCGCACGATCATGCGGCCGTCGTCGTGGCGCTGATCGACGCGGCTTGCAACGATAGTGCCGTCGGGCTGACGCAAACCGGAGATGTCGACGGCATCGCCCGCCGACAGGGTCTTGAAGTTGTCGATGGCGGCTTTGTCGCCGCCCAGGTTCACGCGGATCTTCTGGCCGAGAACCGTCATGGTTTCGGCATCGTAATCGATCGCTTCGATTGGGCCGGTGACGGCGTGCAGCATCTCGATGCTGTCGAGATAGAGCTCGCCGCCCTTGCGGCGCGCGACGCCCTGGATCACCTGGCCGACCTTGAGGTCTTCAAGCGCGGACGGGCGGCCGTCGGTTTCGACCGCGGTGGCGCGGTCGTATTCGAGTTCGAGGCCGTTGACGATGATCGAGCCGAAGCCGGAGATGGTGCCGAGGATGCCGGTACCGCCGAGACCGTCGCCGGCTTCTTGCGCCATCTGGATTCCGGTGCCGCCCAGGCCGTCGCCGGGTTTCGGATCGGCCTGGGCCATCTGACCGGACGGAGTCCCGGATGGAGCTGTGGCGCAGGCAGCCAACAGCGCGCACACCAGGGCCATCGCCCCGCTGCGCAACCATTTCGCTCTTACCTGACCGTCCCCTCTGGCCATTGCTCCCGTGCCGTAGTGGATTGGTTTACTTACCCGAATCGGAGTCCGACCGTTCCGTCAAGGTGGTCGTCTCATTGAAGAAATACAAGCCGAAATTCGCCCGTTGGTTGGCCTCGACTTTGCCCTCTTTGGCGAGGGTGTGATCGCGCTCCACCAACTCCAGCGCCATTCGGTTAATGGACAGCAAAGATTGCATCCCCAGGCGCTCGGCCGCTTCGGTCAGGGTTTTGACCGAGTCGGCCGATAAACCACTGTAATGAACGCTTCGGTCGAGCATCGGGTTGCCCTGGCCCAGCACGTTATGGACGGCGCTGGCCAAGTGGTCGTGGGTATTGCGGCCAAGGAAGAATGCTTTTTCGTCGAAGCCCTTATCGGGCACGAATGCGGCCTTGTTGAGGACGACACGGCCTTGTGAATCGAGCCGCGCAACACCCAGCGCAATCCAGTCGTCCAGAACCGCGCGCGGGCGCACGTCGGTCGTCACGCTTTCGATCAGGGCATCGAACGACGGCGCGCCGGGCGACTCGGCCTGACGGGGCAGCGGCAAGGGCTGGCCCTTGTCGTCGGTGGTGGCGGGTGAATTCATCCAGCGCGCTACTGCGATAGCCCCGATTCCCACCGATTTTGGCGGCACAAATGCATCGTCGGTTTGTTCGCGGATGCGCTTCACGTCCTTTCGGTGCACGCCCGTCAGTACGCTGATTCGGCTATCGGTGACCTTTTTGCCGCCGTTCGAAAACTCATCCTCGGCGACGCTGACATAGACGCTTTTGACGATCTCGAGCAGCACCGGCAGGCCGATACCCTTGGTGATCAGCAACTTCATCAGCGGCCTCAGCAGGCGTTTGATGGCTGAAATCAACGGCTTGGATGGAGTGGGCGGCTCGGCGGTCGGCATCGATGGGCGCTAAAGTCGGGACGTGTCCATATTGAATATGGCTCTTTCTAGCATGGCGTGGGAATCATTCCCACAAAAATCTTGACAGCCCCGTAATGAAGGCTATGATGTCCTCATTCGTGGGAAATATTCCCACGTAAACCCAGAGGAGCGTAGCAACCTTATCAGTGCACACAGCCAACCCAGAGACCGTGTTCAGGAAGACCTAAGTTCAAGCCTGATCGTCACCGTCCACGAGAAGTTCCTACCCCGGTGACTTGAAGGCTTCTTCTTCCCCCGCCCGCTTCGGATCGCCGACGGGTGAATCCCAGGCAGGTGGGGGAAGGTTTTCCAAACCGAGTCATTCCAGGGTGGCGGTGAACCGGCCGAGAAGAAGTTGAGGCCAGAGTCGACACGTTCATTATTGTTCCCGCCCGTCGCGCCAATGATGAACCGTCCTCGGCTCTGACCTCAGGTCCCTCTCGGGCTTGATCACAGAGGTCAATGAATTGAAGGCGATCCGGCACGTGGCCGGAGACGAAGTTCCAAGCGATGAAGTCCGCGTCTACCGATTTTTCCACCAAGCTGTTGCTGTGCGGATTCGTTCTGGCCGTGTGGGGTTGGGTCGAAGTTTCGCTCGCGCCTGTGCAGGACGAACTGAGAACGCAATCGCAGCCGATCGCGTTGGGCTTGCGTATTCCGGTCGTGACCGCGCCGTCGACCAACATGGCGCGCCTCGTGTCGACTGCACCGGTAATTTCCGCGCCGTCATTTACCGCGCGGTAATCGCGCCGTCATTTACCGCGCGCTGATTCCTTCGACTTAAAACGTGTACAGGACTCCGGCGCCGACCAAGCCCTGGAACCGGCTGCCGTTCGGCCGTGTGACCGGGCTGCGTCCCGCATCACCCAGCAAGTGAGCGGCTTGTCCGCGCGCGATCAGCGTCCAATCTTCATCGATACGATAGGTCGCGGTGAGGCGCAGCGCCGCTTCACGCATTCCCGCAGATGCGTTGAACACCGGGAGACCCGACGCCAGCGCATCGGCCGGAGTCACGGAAAAAAATTTGTCCATGAACGTTCCGTTGGCCCAGGTGAGCGCCAATTCGGGGATCACCGAATAGGTTCCCGCCCGGTTGCGCAACACAACGCCCACCGACGGAGTCAGGGTCATGCCGCCGTGGCCGCCCGCGACCTCTTGGCGGCCGTTCAGACGGAACGCGAAGGGTCCGGTGAGCCGCCCTTCGAAAGTGAAACCCACATTCATGCCGCGCCCGATATTGGGAAGCGCATCGACCGGGGAGGTACGATCGGCATTGCGGCTTTCCGAAAGGCCGACAACCACGCGCAGCCGGCAACAGTCGTTGCGCCATACCCGCAATCGGATGCCCAGCGGATCGACGGTCAATGTGTCCTTGAAGCGAATCTGAAACAGCGGCAGCGGCAATGCTTTGTATTCGTTGCTGCCCGGATAATCGGGTGCAAGGCCGATCCCGGTGCCGACCGAGAACTGAAAATCCGCGGCTTTGATATCGCCAAGTTCGGCGATCCAGTCGTCGAAGCCGTCGAACCATGAGCCGAGAGTCGATTCGAGTTGCTGCGCCCGGGAAGGCGAGGCGGCAAGTAGCGACCCGGCAACGGCGCATACGGCCGCGAACTTGGTCCAAAAACTCATGGCAGGGAAAAACAGGTTGTGCAGAGCAACGTCCGGCGAAATGCGATCACGTGAATCGACCATGTTGCGAGTCGATTCTCGATATCAAGGTGTTGAAACGCATGCAAGCACAACACGGCGAATATTTGCGTTCGCCACATTTTCAACGATCAGACTTTCAGCCGTTTCAAATCGCGTACCAGAAACCGTCCCGGATGGAGCGCGTTGACGATGTCGCGCTCGACCGGCCAAGGATCGCCGGCAATGTGGCAGGCCAGGATTTCCGCGGCCAGCGGTGCGGAGACGAGGCCGCGCGACCCTAACCCGGACAGCACGTACAATCCGGGCTGATAGCTTGCCTGCGGATAACGCGCCCACGGATGACCATGGCGCAGTTCCGCGAAGTCGCGCAGATAGGCGCCGTCGTCGGGCAACGCGCCTGCCGCCGGCAGGTGGTCGGGCAGCACGCAGCGCAGCGCGGCGCGTCCGTCAACGACGTCGCCAAGGTCGAGATCGGGCAGGTGGCTCGCGAGGTCGGCAAGATTGCGGTCGTGATCGGCGTCTTCGACGCTTTGCGCCGCCGCGGGATCGTCGATCCAATCGAAGGTCGCACCGAGGCAATGGGATCCGCGATGGGCCGGGGTCATATAACCGCCGTAGACCAACACGCTGTGCAAGCGGCGGGATCGCTCGCCGGGTTTGACGAACGTAATTTGACCGCGCCGGGCCTGTACGGGCAGCCAGCGCGTTTCGGAAAATGCCGCCGTGCCGCCCGCGACGGCGAACACGACGATATCGGCGTTGACGATTGTTTCGCCGCCGTTTCCAAGAACATCCCACGTTCCCGCGCCGCGCCGCAGGCCGGCGACGTTTGCCGACAGGACCACATCGCTATCGGCCAACAATGCTTTGCAGACATGCCGCGGCGAAATCCAGCCGCCTTGCGGAAAATAAAGCGCATCGTAGGGCAGCGTGACCCCGGACAGGTCGCTTGCTTCCTTGGCCGAAACCCGAAAGAGCAGCGGTTCAGGGAGGACATTGTTTTCGGCGATGGCGCCTTGGCGCTCGCGTTCGGCGTCATCGGTCGCAAGGAACAGCACGCCGCACCGGTCGCGCATCAGCGGTTGCCCGGCGTCGGCCAGATCTTCCAGTTGATCGAGCGCGAACCGCCACGCCGCGGCGTAAAACCGTCCATCGAAGTTGGGCGCCGCCGTCAGGCGCGGCATCAAGACACCGACCGCGTTTCCGGACGCACCGTCGGCGATGTCTGCCGCGCGATCGACGATCGTCACCTGCCAGCCGCGGCGTTTAAGGGCGTAGGCCGCATTCGCGCCGGCGATCCCCGCACCGATCACCGCCGCACGGCCATGTCGCAGGCGCGCCGCCGGCGGGTGTGCAAACCACGGCGCCAGCAGCGGTGCGGCGGCCGGGGCGTGGTGGGTTTGGACCGAGTCCTGCGGATGGAAGGTCGCGCGCAGCATCTCGCGCTTTTGGCCAAATCCTTCGGTACGTTGCACGTCGAAGCCGACCGCACTCAATCCTTCCCGCACGACGCCGGCAACCGAGTAGGTCGCCAAGCGCGCATTGGGTTTCGACAATCGCGCAATCTGCGTCATGACCGCAGCCGACCACATGTCGGGATTGCGGTCCGGGGCGAAGCCGTCGAGGAACCACGCGTCGACCTGTGCTTCGGCTTCCGTCAGCATCGCCGCCGCGTCGCCGAACATCAGCGTCAACGTGACTTGCCCCTTGTCGAGGAAAATGCGGTGCAATCCCGGCTGCGGGTGCGGATATCCGCGCACCAAGGCCGGGCCCACTTGGCGTAACTCGGGCCACGCTGCCACTGACTCGATTATGTCGTCGTGGCTCAGCGGAAAACCCTCGACCGCCAAGTAATGCAGGCGCGCGCCGAAAGGCTTGCTGCGCCGCCACGAATCCCAGGTGGAAAGAAAATTCAGACCGGTGCCGAATCCCAATTCGCAAATGGTGTAGTGCGGTGCCGTGCCCCACCCATTCGGCAAGCCGCAACCGCCGAGGAACACATGACGCTTCTCGGCCAATCCGCCGTCGCGTGAAAAGTAGGTATCGTCGAACCGCGATGAATGCGCGACGCGATGGGGAAGCCACGATAATCCTGGATCGGTCAAGTGCGCAGCGGTGTTCATGCTGCGCGCGCCTTGGCGCCGCTCATGACGCCATTTCCGCGCCACTGCACCGAAATCATTCCGGTCCCGTGCGCCATCACGCGTTCGACCTCCACAATTTCGCCATCATAACAACATTTTTATCCGTTGGGTCTTAACCTCGCGGCGGGGCCGGACTAGGGTCACGCCGTGCGTCCCGCTGGCGCGTCAGACGGCGGAAATTGCTCGGCAATCCGGTGACCAGCGCAGTCCATGACGTCCTACGGCCGAAGATCAATGATCAGATGGGGTTGCGCGTGGCTGGCGTCGTGCGCCGTTTTTGCGGCATCGATGTGTCCGGCGGCCGCGCAAACCGCTCCATCACACGAAATCATGACGTTGATGACGGCCGACGGCGTTCAGCTGCCGGCGGTATTGAGTTATCCGGCGTCGGGTTTTAACGCCAACGCCCCGGTTATCGTGCATATCCCCGACGGTCCGGGCTTGTCGCCGCTCGACGCCTCAAGCCCGGCGCGGTTCGTTGCCGATGCCCTGGCGCTCAAAGGCTACGGTAACCTCAGTCTCGAGACGCGGCTCAGCACCAGCTATCCCTTCAGCCGGTTCGACGAAACGGTGACGGACATCAAAGCCGCGGTCGACGCCTTGGCCGGGCGCGGTGCCGCGCGGATCGTGCTGGCCGGACATGGCCTCGGCTCGCTTGAGGCGGCACGCTACCTAGTGGAGACGGGCGATCCGCGTGTGCGCGGTTTGATTCATTTTGCGCCGAGCCAGGATCTCGCCGACGCGTGGCGGGCCGAGGTCGGCGACGAAAAATACTGGCAAACGGTCGACAGCGCCTCGCGCGCGGTCAACGAAGGCGACCGCACCTTCGTCAATCTCGGCGGCGGGCTGATTTTCACGCCGCCGACGTTTCTCGATTGGTATGGACCGACCGCCAAGACGTCGCTGACGGCAAATCTCGCCAGCATCGATCAGCCCATGTTGCTGATCGCAGGCGAAGACGACCCCGCCGTGCCCAAGGGCCGGCTCCAGGAATTGAAAGCAATTGCGTTTCTAAGCCAAGCGGTGACCACCAAGACCTATCCCGGCGTGGGCCACAATTTGAAACCGGTCCGCGATGAATTGGTCAAAGACGCGGTTGCTTGGCTGACCGGCCTTGGGCTTGGCACCGTGCCCGAGATCACTACTGAATTGGTCGATGTCACGGCCGAGGACGGCGTACCGCTCTCGGGCGTGTTGTACCATCCTGCCGCCGCGCCCGATCCATCCAAACCCGCGTTCATCCTGGTACACGGGTGGACATCCGATATCATGCGCTCGACGGCTCATTGGCTCGCGGTCAGGCTGGCACAACGGGGTTATACCGCGCTCTCGATCCGCCACCGCGGGTCAGGGTTTCGCGGCGCCGTCACCGGCAAATTGGAAGATACGCCGAAAGACATCCGCGCTTGGCTCGGTCTGCTGGACAAACGCGGGTCCCGGAACGTCGTCGGTGTCGGTCATTCGGCGGGAAACCTGTGGCTGAGTTATTACCTTGCCCAGACCCACGACCCGCGTATTAAAGCCCTTGTTTATCTCGCGCCGCAACGCGACCTGCCTCAGCACGCGCGCACGGCGATGGGCGAGGACCTCTATGCGCGCACCGTGCTCGAGGCCCAGGAAGCGGTGCGCGATGGCGAGGGTGGAACGCACCTGATCGACGCTCCGTTCCCGCGCGCGATCTACGACGACGACGCCCGCCAGCCGATGTTCATTTCCGCGCCGCAGTCGGGCTTCACGTATTATTACGCCGACGCGTTCCTGAGTTACTGGGGGCCCAACTCGAAAGCGGTCCATACGGATTTGATCAAGAACGTCGATTTGCCGCTGCTTGCCTTGGGCGGATCGCGGGACCCTTTCATGCAAGGGGCGTATCTGATCAAGTTCACCGAGGCTGCCGGCCCCAAGGCCAGTTACATTTTCTACGGTGGGCCCGATGGCGCCCCGCACTCGTTCGAAGGATTTGAACGCCGGGTGACGGACGACATCCTGGCGTGGATCGGCAAAACGCTGTGACCGAAATACCTCCCAATCCGGCGCGCGCGATCGCGACGCCCGCCGACCTCTTTGCCCGCCTCGACCAGCTCGGCATCGCGACGACCACGTTCGATCATCCGCCCGCGTTTACGGTCGATGACCTGATGCAGCACGCCGACCGCATGCCGGGGATGCACATCAAGAATTTGTTTCTATGCGATGCGAAAAAGAAGATGTGGCTGGTCACGCTGCCGCATGACCGCGCGCTCGATCTCAAGAAACTGCCGGCGGGGATCGGCTCGGCGCGGCTGTCGTTCGGATCGGCGGATCGTCTGATGCGGGTGTTGGGGATCAAACCCGGATCGGTGTCGCCGTTCGCCGCGATCAACGATCCCGATCAGCAGGTTAAAGTCGTCTTCGACAGCACCATGATGTCTTCCGACATCATCAATGCGCATCCGCTGGTCAATACGCAGACGACGGCGATCCGGCCCGCCGATTTGATCCGATTCCTGGAAAGTTGCGGCCACCGACCGCAGATTCTCGATCTGTCGCAATACGCTCCGGCGGGTTGAATTCCTTTTCGGCGCCCATTCCATGGGACGGTGCTTTGGGCGTACCTTGCCGTAGGTCAAAGCCGTCTCACGACGCGTGAAACACTTTGGGTGCCATGTTCGAGAACACGCCTGAATTCGGAATCTATGCGCGCATGGCGCTTGCACTGGGCATCGGCCTGATCTTCGGCGCCGAACGCGGCTGGCGGCAGCGCGAGCGTCCGTCCGGCGGCCGCGCCGCCGGCATCCGGACCTTCACGCTGATCGGCGCGCTCGGCGGCGTTTCGGGGATCATCGCCCAGCAAATCGGTGAGTTGGTGATCGTCGCGGCCTTCGCGGCCCTGGCCGTTTTGTTCGTGGCGGCCTATGTCACCGGCGTCGAGGAACATCTCGACCCCGGGGCCAGCCGGGATCGCAGCATCACGACGGCCGTGGCCGCGTTGGTGACGTTCGCGCTCAGTGTTACGGCGGCGCGCGGCGACATGGTTCTTGCGGCCGCCGTGGCGGTGGTCTGCGTGGCTGTCCTCGACTTGCGCGAAAACTTGCATACCTGGATTGCGAAGGTCGATAAGGCCGAGCTCAGCGCGGCAATCAAGCTGTTGCTGATTTCGGTCGTCGTGCTGCCGGTTTTGCCCAACAAGGGATTTGGACCCGGAAAAGTTCTCAATCCGTACGAACTCTGGTGGATCGTCGTCCTGGTCGCGGGCATATCGTTCGCGGGTCATGCCGCGGTCCGCATCAAGGGGCCGCGGGCCGGATTGTTGTGGACCGGCGTGCTCGGCGGCCTGGCATCATCGACGGCCGTCGCCATCAGCTGCGCGCGGCTTGCGGCGGCGCAACCGAAACTCCAGGCCGCCCCGGTCGCCGGCATCGCCGCGGCGACGGCGGTCTCGATCACGCGGACATTGATATTGGCCGGGCTGCTGTTCGCGAGCGTGCTGCCGCATCTGGCCTGGCCGCTGGGGTTGGCGGCGTTGTCGGCGGTGGTGTTCGCCGTGGTTCAAGCAAAACGGATGCCGGCGCGCAGCGACGATGTGACGATCGACCCCGGTCCACCGCCCAATCTGTCGATGCCGCTTCAGTTTGGGCTGTTTCTCGGAATTTTCTCGCTGGCGGTGTTCTATGCGCAATCGACCTTTGGCGATACCGGTGTGTACATCGCCGCGGCGCTGTCGGGATTGATCGACGTCGATGCGGTGAACGTTTCGCTCTCCCGCCAAGGCGTCGCCGGGACGTTGACGATCGATGCCGTCACCGCCGGCGTGGTGATTGCCGTCGCGGTCAATACCATCGTCAAAGCCGTCTACGCCGGAGTCATCGCCGGGCGCCGGTTACTGGGCGCGCTGGCGGCACTGTCGGGCGCGGTTTGCGCCGCCTTGGCGCTCGGCTGGGCGGTCGGTTAAGCGGCCGGTACGCGCGGTTCAAAAGGCGATCGTCTGCGGCGGGTCGTCGGCTTGAAAAATCACCGTCTTGGTGCGGTCGCCAAGGGTTACATTCACGGTGTTGACCTGTTGCGGGTGGGTTTCGGCGAGAATTTGATTCGCGACGATGAGGCCGGCTAAATCGCCCGGCGTGCGTACTTCCTCATAGACCATCACCGTATCGACGCTGACGGTCATGCCCACCCAATCGATCTTAAGAGCGCGGCCATCGCCGCTTTTCAACGCGAACCGCTCGCCAAGATATTCCTCCACCAGCGCCTCGGCCGCCGGGTCGTCGAGCATGCGTTCGCGCCCGGTGCGGGCGGTGAGCGCAAGGTCGAGGTCTTGGGTAAATAGGCGGTGGATGATCTCAAGCGAACCGTTCGACGCGTTCTGCTCGATCACCGTGAAGGCGGCGTGAAATCCATGCGCCAAAGCGGTTTTCGCTCCTGTCAGAAGCGAGAGCGAAAATCCAAGAAAGCCGCGCCGCCCGGGTTCCCGTGCCATGGTGTTGCTCGGTGGTGTTGCTCGGCGGTGTTACTCGGCGCGGCTCTCGTCTTTTTCGCCGTCCTTGTCGTCGTCCTTCTTCAGGGGCGTTTCGAAATCCTTCATCATGTTGCGGCCCTTCGGACGTTCGCTCTTGAACACTTCAAGGCGCGACGGGCGGATTTTGCGCGGCCAATCGTTGTTGGTGACGTCGACATCGGCGGTTTCGCGCCATGGATCGACGGCGAAGGCCACGATCTGTTTTTCGCTCAGGATCAGCTTGGAGAATTTCTTCGGGTCCTGGCGCCAGACTTCGGCCGGAATGCGCAGCATATCCGTCTTGCCGTTGCTGTAAGTCATCTCGACGATCACGGGCGTTACCAGCCCGCCGACGTTTTCGAAATCGAGCATGTAGGCGTAGTCGCCCTTGCCGAGCAATTCCTTCTCCCACGGATCGAGTTTCTTGATCGTGCTGTTGAACTTGTTGCGGTCGGCGTTGGTGACGGTGTAGCGGTCGTTCTCGTTGTAGAAGTCCTTGAGGCCGGATTGACGGTCGACACGGAACTTCATCTCCGGATCGCGTTTGGCTTCCTCGATATTGCGCAGTTGCGTCAGCGACGGTTCTTCCTTGGCGCGTTCACGCGCGATCGGCTGCTCGACGTCGGGATTCTTGGTGTCGATGGTGTATTCGACGACGTCATTCAACGCGACGTCGACGTTCTCGGTCGAATAGAACCAGCCGCGCC